>CAMYKF010000132.1 GCA_947258905.1 uncultured Pirellulaceae bacterium
GGCGGGTCAGAGCCTGCCGTCGCATGTTGGTGACGAACAAGTCGGAACTGGGGAAAAAGATCATTGATCAGCTGATCGACGGCGGCGAGTCGCTGGCCGATAACCCGCGATTTCAAACCGCTCTAAGCTCGCGCCAGTCAGGCATCGCCGGCTGGGGATTCGTCGATGTGGATTCCATCCGGTTTCTTGGCAGAAAGGGCGACGACTTCTTTCGCAATGACACCGCGATTCCGGTCACGGCGCTGGGACTTGAGGGCAACGATCGCCTCATTGGCGGTTCGGGGAACGATCTGCTCTATGGTGGCCGGGGAAATGATTTGCTCGAAGGCTTGCAGGGCAACGATCAGATCTTTGGTGAATGGGGAGATGATGATTTGCGTGGCGGAGACGGAGCCGACTGGATTTCCGGTGCGGTTGGCAATGATCTCGTCTATGGCCAGGCCGGCGACGATATGGTAACCGGAGACTCGGGCAATGATCAGGTGCGCGGCGGCGACGGTAATGACACCGTACATGGCTGGACGGGCAATGATCTGCTGTTCGGCGACAATGGAAACGACTGGCTGTCGGGCTACGTCGGGGACGACGAGCTGAATGGCGGCAGTGGTAATGACGTGCTCATGGGCGGCGGCGGCAATGATCAGCTGCAGGGTGCGGGTGGCATCGACGAACTATGGGGCCAGAGCGGCAACGATGTGCTGCGGGTGTCCTCCGGTGCCAGTCAGTTTCACGGCGGCCATGGGAATGACGTGATTTACGGCACCAGCGCCGCGGACTATATCACCGGCGGCAACGACGATGACACGATCTTTGCCGGTGGCGGCAATGATCAAGTGCTGGCCGGAAACGGTGCTGACAAGGTTTATGGCGAGGCTGGCGACGATCGGTTATTCGGCAACGGCCAGGCAGATCTGCTTAATGGCGGCTCCGGCAACGACAAATTGTATGGTGGAGATGGCAATGACGAGTTAATTAGCGGCAGCGGTCTTGATTATCTGGGTGGTCAAAACGGCGTGGATGTGCTGATCAGTACCAATGACGGACAGGCGGACGTTTTGTCTGGTGGCCCTGGCGGCGACCACGTCCTGTACTTCAATCGGGACAAGCCGGGTACTGACAGCGGCGATCTGCGACTGCAACTCGTCAACAAGACCAGTGCCTGGACCGTTAACGAAATGCGCGTGCTAAACCGCGGATTGCAGCGCCTGCATGACGCAACCGGTAACTCCCGGTTAGTCCGCGATGTGGTCGTGGGCAAGGACCTGACGCTGGAAAAATACCGTTCGCTTTCCGGCGGCGCTGCCGCTATCAACTACATGACGTACAGAACGGTCAACGGCCGTACCACCTACGACCGCGCGATCCGTTTTGCGGACTGGGACGAAACCAGCGAACCGCTCAACGCGGCCTATGAACTGGTTTTTGTTCACGAAATTGCACATAACTTTGACGATGATTTTGAACTGGCTGCGGTGCCCGTTGTCAGCATCAATGACTGGAATGCATTCACCGCCCAGAGCGGCTGGCGGAAAAACCGGCTCAACAACAACTACGTGCGTTCCGGTGACGGCCAGTGGTGGTATCGCCGCAACGCGCAGTTCTATCGTTCGTACGGCAACTGGAGCCCGGCGGAAGACTGGGGTACTTCGTGGGAACTGTTTTTCGATCCCGACGCGGAAAGACCGCCGGCAAACTCCAACCTTGGCAGGAAACTGGCGTCGGTGACTTCGTTCATGAACAAAATGTCTTCCTGACGATGACTGGCGACGCGGCTATTCAAGTTCGCTGAGCGCGATTTGATGCTCGATTCGCGTCACGCCGTCCACGTCGATGATTTGCAATTTGATCGCGGGATCGGTCCCCGACCAGTCAATGTCAATCATGCCAAAATGATTGGCCCGGAAGGCCTCGCCTGTGCGATACCGGTTCGGTTCCACGTTGTGCCAGTCCTCGGTCAGGCCGCTGGCCGTCACATCGTAAATGGGATAGAGACCGGGAAAGTCCCGACGCGAGATCTCGGCCCAGTGCACATCGCCCGAGATAAACAGCACGCCATTGGCACCCGTGTCGCGAATCAAGTTCACCATGCGTTGGTGCTGAAGCGGCAGGTTGGTCCATGATTCCCAGCCGTTGTACTCGTGGCCGAACTGAATCGAGCTGCAGATGATGCGGATGTCGGCCGGTTCACGTAGTCTGGCTTCCAGCCAACGCCATTGTTCGTCACCCAGCAAGGTTTTGTCCGGGTCGTCATCGGGTTGGTAGTCGTTTTTGAAGCCGGAGCCTTCGGGGATGCCACCGCCGTTGCGTTTGAGTGGATCGCGGAAGGTGCGTGTATCCAGCAGAATGACCTGCAGCGCGCGACCACCCGATTCAAACCGGTGCGCGCCGTAGATCCCGGTGTGCTGACGTCGCGGGCTGTCGGCCGGGACACGCCAAAAGTCCATAAAGATCTGTTTGGATTCTTCCTTGAACTTGTATTCCTTGCCGGCATCGTTCCAGCCGTAATCGTGATCGTCCCATACCGACAACACGGCAAGCTCACGACGCAGATTCTGAAACTCGGGCCTGGAGCCCAGCCGATCATACTTTTCCTGCAAAACTTCCATGTCGAGCGTATCGCCATAGATATTGTCACCGAGGTAGATGAACAGATCGGGCTGTTTCGCGACGACTGTTTCCAGCACCGGCTGGGGCTTGTCCTGATGACCGCAGGAACCAAAAGCGATCCGCGATGGCAGCCCCTCAATTTCGTCGACCCCGCGCACCACCATCTCGGCTTCCTGGGCCACGGCGGGGCCGCAGAGAGTTGTCAAAACCAGGAATGTCAGGCCAGCGGCCAGGCTGCGATTCATAAAGGGCACCTACCGGATATCAGCTACCTGAATCCACGTGATCGACGGCGGGTTTTTCCTCGTCCCACAAGTTGGCGACGGTGTAAGGACCATCGGGCAATTCCCAAAATGTGCCGTCGACGTAACGGTGATGACGATCCAGCGCGGCGATGGCGGTCATGTCGTCGTCACTCAGCTGCAAAGCGGCGGCAGCGAAGTTGTCCGCCATACGCTGACGATTGGCCGATTTGGGAATGGCGATTGAACCTCGAGTCACGGCCCACGCCAGCATCACCTGGGCGACGGTCACTGAATAACTGTCGGCAATCTTTTGTAACACCGGGTCAGCAAACAGAGCGGGCTCATTTTCCTGTTTCATGCCGTCGGGCCGGTCGCCCGAGCCCAGGGGTGAATAGGCCGTAAAGGCGATGCGATGTGCAGTACAAAACTCGAACAGTTCGTTTTGCTGCAGGTACGGGTGCGATTCCACTTGATTGCAAGCCGGCGTAATGCCGGTTTCTTCAATCAGCGATGTGATCTTCTGCGCGCTGAAATTGGAAATGCCGATGTTGCGACATAAACCGGCGTCGACGCATTGCTGCATCGCTTGCCAGGTTTCGGCCAGGGGTGCCTGGTCGAGAGTCAGAAAATCCGCGGCGGTTTCGGGTCGCGGAACGCCGGACTGCTGCGCCACCGGCCAGTGAATCAGGTACAGATCGAGGTGATCCAGTTGCAAATCGGCAAGCGTTCCTTTCAAGGCCGGTGCCACGTCTGCGGCCCGATGCCGGTCGTTCCACAACTTGGAAGTAACAAACAGATCATCGCGCTGACAGAGACCTTCGTTGATGCCGGCGGTCAGTGCGGCACCCACATCGGATTCGTTCTCATAAATCCACGCGCAATCAATGTGCCGATAGCCGATTTCCAAGGCAGCGTACACGGCCTCGCGTGCCACGCCATCGTTCAATTTCCAGGTGCCCAGTCCCAAAGCCGGGATTTTCTGCCCGTTGGCCAGTTCCACGTATTGCATGAGTTCCTTTCCGCTATCGGCGTAATGCCGCTCGCTTGGTTTTCAGTATCGTTTCGCGCGACGCCGAATTGTCCCAGTTGTAAAGTGATCTTTCCCAACCGCCGTAGGTCGGGTTTGGCAACATCATCCACCGTTGGCCCCACATATTCGAGAACTCGTTGCCCACCCGGCGTCGCTGATTCGAGTCACCATAGTAGCCCGGATCGACAAAGTCGTTCAGGTCATCACCCAGCAGCAACAGGATACGATATTGCCTCGCCAAAAACTCGCGACGTGATTGTTTATTGGACGTCCAGTCCTCACGTTCATTCTTGGTAAACAGCAAGTCAGGATCATCTGCCTGAAGCAAGCCAACGTCAATCAGGTTCTGTCGCGTGGCATGCTCCACGACATGATCCCGGTTGGTGACAAACAGGACGGTGACACCGGCGGCGCGGCACGAACTGAGAAACTGCGCAGCACCCGGCAGCGCCGGCGATTCCTGTCGCCGGCAAAATTTCAGCCACTCATCCGTACTGAATACCCTGTCCGCAACGATCAGACCAACCTGGAACGCTGAATTGTCCAGCACCGTTTCGTCGACATCGATGATGATCGCTGGCGGTAACCCGGCCAGATCTTCAGGCGAATCGGCAAACATCTTTGCCTGCTCGGTACTGGCTGTCCAGCGCGGATCCACCAGCGCGGTGCCCAGGTTGATTTGTGCCAGGCGAAACGTCTGTCGCGTAACCGCAGCGTATTCGGCGGAGGTCTGCATCCAGGTCACCGCGTCGAGATCTTCATGCGCGGCAGCTTCGCTGGAATGCTGTACCTCAAGTGCGGTCGGGCACTGCGCGAACAATGAAATGCTGATAATCAGCAAAATCAGGCAACGGATCATGGGATGCTCTTGTGGCGGCAAGTTCTGGATGTGGGTCGAAGTTGTCACCCGAAGGGGTTATTTTCTACGGGCGAAGAGATCAATAATGGTCGGTATTGGGCCTTTTTTCGAGTCCCGTCAGAAAAAATCAGAAAATCGGTGGATGACGAATTTCGGCGGCAGTCTCCCATGTAGACGGTGAAACAATTACGGGAGCGAAACCATGAGACGATATCTGATTCTGGCGTGGGGAGTCTTCAACTACGTCGTATTCCTTGGCGTGTTCTTGTACGCCATCGCTTTTGTTGGCAATTTCTGGCTGCCGGTTTCCCTTGATTCGGCACCGCGTTCGCCACTGTGGGCGGCCATCGCGATCAACCTCGGATTGCTGGGGTTGTTTGCCGTGCAACACAGCCTGATGGCCCGGCCGTTTTTCAAGGACTGGATCACCAGGTACATCCCCCAGCCAGCCGAACGACCAATGTATGTCGGGGCATCCAACCTCGCCATGATCGTGCTGTTTATTTTCTGGCAGCCGCTGGGTCCGGCGATCTGGAGTGTTACCAATCCGGTGGCCGCAGGGATCATTTACGCCATCTACTTTGTCGGTTGGGCAATCCTGCTGGCAGCGACCTTCATGATCAACCACTTTGACCTGTTCGGTTTGCGACAAGTCTGGCTGGAGTTCCATGGTCAACCCTGCACGCGACTGAATTTTTCCAAGCCCGGATTTTACAAGTACGTACGGCATCCGTTGTATGTGGGCTGGTTGACGATCTTCTGGGCAGCCCCCGTGATGACTGCAGGTCATTTGTTGTTCGCCCTCGGGACAACGGCCTACATTCTGATCGCGATACAACTGGAAGAGCGTGATCTGGAAGAGGCGCTCGGTGTCGATTACCGGCAATACAAAAACGAAGTGCCGATGTTGATTCCGGGTCTGGGAAACGGTTCTCGCCCGGCATCCGACAGCGGACTTCATCAGGGAACCTGAGCAGGTGCCTTGCTGATGAGGGGCGGGACGGGTTCCAATCCGTCTCGCTCTGTCCTTTTCGCGGGGCGCTCTGTCCTTTTCGCGGGGAATTCGTTTTATTTCGAAGCGGAAATAGATCAGGATAACAAGTGCCAGTTCGTAATCAATTAGCCAGCTCGCGTCCCGACATGAGCAGTTTCGACGAAACAACGAAACTCGAACAAGATGTGCTGGACGGCAACGCATCCGCAGCGGTCGGCCAGCTGATGGTCAAATACCAGGACCGGTTGCAGCGTGTGATTGCCTTTCGCATGGATCGCCGGCTTAAATCACGAATCGATGCGGCCGATGTTGTGCAGGAAGCCTTTGTTGAAGCCACCCGGCGACTGGACGACTACCGCGCCTGCGCTGACAAGATGAGTTTCTTTCTGTGGTTGCGATTTATTACGTTGCAAAAGCTCGCCCAACTGCATCGACATCACCTCGGTGTGCAGGCTCGAAACGCAGCGCGTGACGTACCGATTTTTGGTCGACCCATGCCCGAAGCGACTTCGATGGTGCTGGCCGCGCAGCTGCTGGGTAATATGACCAGTCCCAGTCACGCAGCGATGAGGCGGGAACGCCAGATTAAACTGGATCAAGCCCTCGCCGAAATGGAGGACGTTGATCGCGAAGTGTTGGCGTTGCGTCATTTTGAACATCTGAACAACCAGGAAACGGCTCAGCTGCTGGACCTCAGTGAAACCGCGGCCAGCAACCGTTACGTACGCGCATTGCGTCGTCTGAAGTCCATCCTGAACATGCTTGACGACAGCGAGTAAGTTGCCTTCATGTCCGGCGAATCCAGACAACTCGACAATTCATTCGACGAGATCGCGGAACAGTTCGTAAGTGAGTTGCGCGCAGGGAAACACCCGGCCATCGCCGATTACAGGGAGCGTTACCCGCAGCATGCGGCCGCGATCGATGAACTGTTTCCCACACTGGCGGAACTGGAATACTACCAGGCGTCGACGTCAGCCGGTGCTTCCACAGAAACGGCAAGTTTCGACGCACCGCAACGCCTTGGAGATTACGTCGTGTTGCGGGAAATCGGTCGTGGTGGCATGGGCGTTGTCTATGAAGCTCGCCATGACACAATGCGACGTCGCGTCGCATTGAAGGTCTTGCCGAAATCGATCAGCCAAAGATCGGACTATCTGGAACGGTTTTTTCGTGAAGCACGCTCGGCCGGACAGCTGCACCACACCAATATTGTTCCCGTATTTGAGGTCGGCGAGAGCGACGGCGTGTACTTTTACGCCATGCAATACATACACGGTCAGAATCTCGATGTCGTGATCGACGAATTGCGGCGGATCGCCTGCATCGAGGGCGGCCAGGGCGAGCTCACGCGGCACAGCCTGCAACCGACATTGCAAGCCGGAGATGTCAGCATTGCTGAATCGTTGCTGTTTGCACCCACGGCACGATTTCAACCCGAGGTCACAGGTGGAGATACCGATCCGTCGTTTTCTTCTTCCGCGGCCATCAGTCAGCGAAAAATCGAGAAAAGCCTTGGCGGGTCGTCGCAATGGTCGCAGGTCGGCGAGGCGCGAGACAGTTACTTTAATCGCGTCGCCCATGTCGGAATCCAGGTTGCCGATGCGCTGGAATTTGCCCATGAACACGGCGTGCTGCATCGGGATATCAAACCTTCCAACCTGATTCTCGATACGGCCGGTGTTGCCTGGATCACGGACTTTGGATTGGCCAAGGACAATGGCGATAATCTGACGCACACTGGCGACATTGTGGGTACCCTGCGTTACATGGCTCCGGAACGGTTTGCGGGCCAAAGTGACCGACGAAGTGATATTTATAGTCTGGCCCTGACGTTGTACGAGTTGTGTACGCTGCAGCCAGCCTGTTCGCACACGGACCGGGCCCAGCTGGTCCAGCAGGTGATGGACAGCAGCCCGGCAGCACCACGCAAGATTCGGCCGGAGATTCCCCGTGATCTGGAAACCGTGATTATCAAGGCCATGGCACGTGAGCCTGGCTCGCGCTATGACACCGCCGGGCAGATGGCCGCTGACTTGCGTCGGTTTGTGGCCAATCGTCCTGTGCTCGCCCGACGCGTGTCACTAGCCGAACGTGTTTGGCGCTGGAGTCGCCGACATCCGTCGCGCGCCGCGCTGGTGGTCAGCATGATGTTGCTGGCCGCGATCGTTACCGCGGGCTCGCTTTACTTCGGCTACCAGGAACGTCAGCACGCGAAAGAACTGGAAGCCGAGAATGTTCGCGTACGCAAGGCTGAGCAGGCAACCAGCCAGGCACTTAAGGAGAAAGAAACAGCGCTGGCAGAAAAGGAAGCAGCGTTGCGGGAGAAGGAACGCAAGGAACTGGGTTTGCAGGCCCATATCTTCTGGTCGCACTACCGCAACGCCGAAGCGCTGCACGGATCCGGAGTGCCGGGCCAAAATTTCAAGACAGTCAGCGAGTGCGTGGAGGCATATCAACGGCTGCCCGAACTTGGACTAGGTGAGCACGCATTAAAACGTCGTCAACTGGCCGTACGGGCCTTTGCCATCGCCGGCATGGGTAGCTGGGATGTGAATTCACCGCACAAATACCACCGGGACATCCCCGAAGGCTTTACCAATGTCTTCGGTGTTGACTTCGCGAATTCGCGCTACGCCCACTCCGACGAACAGGGCAACATCGCCATTTGTGATCTCGAAACGGGCGAGACGATATCAACCTTGCCGGGCCCAGGCGATCAGGCATGGGTGATCATATTCTCGCCGGATGGCAGGTATTTGTGCACGCGGCATCATCACGCCACGCGCAACCGCTCGCCATTAATTACCATCTGGAATATGGAAACAAGCGAGCCAGTTTGTGAATTTCTGGAGAACGACAGCTTTGGAGATTTGGCGTTCGCTGACGACGGTGAACATTTTGCGCTTAGTCATGGATCCGGAGAGATCGGGATTTATGCGACCGCCGACGGAGAACCTGTTCAGTCGCTGAAATTCGACAAGCAGGCCCGGTTTTTTCATTTCGCCAATCAGGATCGCGAGTTGATCGTGGCAACTCGTGCCGAGGAACCGATGATCCAGTTCTGGGCATGGCAGGAAGACGAGCCGAAACTGATCCGGGAGTTTGCCGCACCAGCTGCCGTCGACCGACTCGACTGGAATGAGCGACTGCAACAGCTGGCCGTCGCCTGCGATACCGAGCTGCATGTCTGGCCGCCCGGCGACCTCGATTCCGAGCCCACAACATTCAGTGGTCATGGATCGAAGGTCGTGCGACTGCAACTGCAACCCCAGGGCGATCTTGCCATGACGTATTCCTGGGATCGCAAGACACGCCTGTTTGATCTGGTGGCAGGCGAGGAGGTATTGGAAATCGCCGGCGCCCGCATGACCTTCACAGGGTTTTCACCGGACGGCCGGAGAATCGGATTCAACAACGAGAACGACAAGATCGGTATTTGGGAAATACCGGGCCAGCGTCCCTTCCGTATGATTCGCCAGTCATTAACGCACGGGGCTCGTCGTGTTGCCTTTCATCCGCAGTTCTCGCGTTTGATCGCCGTGCCCGCGCCGGACGGAGTTCAGTTAATCGATCACCTGCACAACGAATCGGTGATGCTTGTACCCTCTGGCAAAACCAGCGACGTGCAATTCTCAAGTGATGGCCAGTTTGTGCTCAGTGGAGGCGAACAGGGGATTATCAAATGGCCTTTGGCGGTGCATATCGATCAACACAACCGGTTTCAGGTCGATGCTGGTCAACCGGAGACGATCGATGGCGAACCGGTCTCCCGGTTTTCTTTCCACGAGGCACACCAGTGGTTACTCACCACGTCAGGCAACCATCGAGTGCGGTTGATTCGTTTGCAGGAACAAACGGAATTGACAATGGGACCTCACGAGCGCATGTCAAAGTTTCGCCTGGACCCTGCCGGAAAGTTTGTTGTTACCACGACGTGGCACGGGCAGGGTGTCAAGGTTTGGGACGCCCGGACGGGCGATCTGATCCAAACGCTGCTGCCTGATTGTTCCAGCGCGAACGCCGATTTTTCACCCGACGGCAGCACGCTCGTCATTTCGAACTCCGAAGGTCAGACGTTTTGGGCAACCGATTCGTGGGAACAGGTGCGTGAAATTCCTCGCGACGTGAAGGACGGCTGGCATGGCGGGCTGGATTTTGCGCCAGACGGGCAACTGGTCGCAGCGACCTATACCATTAATCGGCCTCAACTGATTCGAGCCGAAACTGGCGAAACGGTAGCGGTACTGGATGCCAGCCCCACAATCGTGGTCGGATCCTTGAAGTTCAGCCACGACAACCGCTACCTCGCGATCCTCGACGACGGCCTGATTCATATGTGGGATCTGAAGGCGGTGCAATCGGGCCTGGCCGAAAACGGCATGCACTGGAAGTGATCGGTCACCCTCCCCGTGGGGCATTGGTATCTACACATCGGCAAGCCGGAGGCTTGACAGCAATTAGCCGGTGGTTGAGCGAAGCGATACCACCGGATTCC
>CAMYKF010000133.1 GCA_947258905.1 uncultured Pirellulaceae bacterium
AGCAGGAATGAACCAGCGGAACACGCCGCTGCCGGCCAGCTCGGCCATTTGCGTCGCGGGCCAGTCATCGGTGGTCCGCAATTGACTGCTGGATTGGGTCAGAACCTCGCACAACTGATCCAGGGCTGGATCGCCAGGATGCTGGATATCGTTTGGAAATTCGCTCATCAGAGAATATTAGCACTGACAGGCCACGTTCGCTACGACCCGGTGTTGTGCGTAATTTGTCCGGACTTTACTTGCCCTAGGGAGGCTCGCTGGCAGCCGTTACAATCTCGGTTTCCTTAAACTTGCCAGAGATTCCCGACATTGTGGTAATTGAATGAGCGTTATGCCGAACGTTGATTCGTCGAACGACCCCAACCTGGACGCGTCATCAGCAGCGGTTGCAGTGCACGAAAAATGCCTGGCGTTGGCCAGCAACTTGTGGTGGACCTGGAACTCGGACGTCGCCAGTATCTTTCGCGACCTCGATCCTGGTCGCTGGCGCGCGCTGGACCATAATCCCATCGCGTTGCTTCGCGAATTCACGGCCGAGTCGCTGGCCGAGCGAGCGGCCGAACGTGTGTTGTTCACGCGAATTAATCACGCCTTTCGCCGGCTCAAGGAATACATGGCCACGCGTCACACCTGGGCGGCCAATCATGGTGGCGTGCTGGGCTCGCGACCAGTGGCCTATTTCTCGGCCGAGTTCGGGATCCACGAGTCCCTGCCGATTTACTCGGGTGGTCTCGGCGTGCTCTCGGGCGACCATATCAAAAGTGCCAGTGCGTTGGGTGTTCCGCTGGTCGCGGTGGGCCTGTTCTACAGTCAGGGCTATTTCCACCAGAGACTGGATCGCGAGGGACTGCAGTTCGAGGAATATATCGACACGAACATGGATATCCTGCCGGTGCAGCCCGCCGTCGACCAAAACGGCGACCCCATCACCGTCAACATCGAGACACGCAAGGGGGATTTGCTGGCGAAGGTATGGAAGATGATGGTGGGCCGCGTGCCACTCTACCTGCTGGACTGCAATGTCGAGGGCAACAGCCCGGAGGACCGCCAATTGACCAGCCGTTTGTATGGCGGCGACGAACGCACGAGAATCCGCCAGGAACTGGTGCTGGGCGTAGGCGGCGTCATGGCACTGCACAAAATGGGACTGCGTCCAGGTGTCTATCACCTGAATGAAGGGCATAGCGCATTTGCACCGCTGCAAGCGATCTATCTGCGGACACAGGAAACCGGCATGGGCTTCGAGGAAATGCTCAGACAAGTGGCGGCCGAAACGGTGTTCACCACGCATACACCGGTACCGGCCGGTCACGATCGCTTTAACGATGAACTGGTCGAAGAGCACCTCGGTCCACTACGCGAAAAACTGGGTCTGACCAGCGAGCAGATGATGAATCTCGGTCGCATCGACCCGGGTGCCGATGAAGAACCATTTTGCATGACGGTGGTCGGACTGAAACTGTCACGCACCGCCAACGCCGTAAGCCAGTTGCACGGGCATGTGTCTCGTCGCATGTGGGCTCATTTGTGGCCGTGGCGGGTCGAGGAAGAAATTCCCATCGGTCATATCACCAACGGTGTACACACCCATACATGGTTGGCCAATCAGATGAAGGCCCTCTACGATCGGCACTTCCCTACCGACTGGGACGAGCACATCGGCGAGCCTGACGTGTGGCAGGATATCTACAAGGTCGATCCAGGCGAGTTGTGGGAAACGCACAACGTTATGAAAACCCTGTTGCTGGGATTCGTGCGGCGTCGGCTGGCCAGCCAGTGTCGGCGACGCGATGAGGACGAAGCGGAAGTGGCGCGCGCCAGCCGCATGTTTGATCCTGAGACGCTTACGATCGGATTCGCCCGACGCTTCGCCACTTACAAACGCTCCAACTTGCTGTTCTCCGATCTCGACCGGCTGGCCGAATTAGTCAATCACCCGAGGCGGCCCGTGCAAATCATGTTTGCCGGCAAAGCCCATCCCAAGGACGCTCCGGGCAAGGCGCTGATCCAGCTGATTGCCAGCATGCGGCGGGACCCGCGATTTGCCGGCCGCGTCGCCTTTCTGGAAGATTATGACGTGAACGTCTGCCGACACATGGTGCACGGCGTCGATGTGTGGTTGAACAACCCGCGGCGACCCCACGAAGCCTCGGGAACCAGCGGGCAAAAGGTTGTGCTTAACGGAGCCCTTAACCTGTCCATCCTCGACGGCTGGTGGGCGGAAGCGTTTAACGGCGTCAACGGATTTGCCATCGGCAACGGTTCAGTGCACATCGATGATGACGTGCTCGACCAGCGCGATGCTGATTCGCTGTACGAGGTGCTCGAGCAACAGGTGGTGCCGATTTTCTACGATCGCGACATCGACAACCTGCCGTGTCGCTGGATCGAACGCATGATGAACTCCATCGCCACGCTCGCCTGGCGGTTCAGTTCCCATCGCATGGTGATGGATTACACCACCAAATGCTACATCCCCGCCGCTGGCGGCCTCAGCAGCGACATGCCCACAAGATAGGTGGTAGGTAGCTGGACGTAGGTTGTAGATTTCGGGAAACGCCCCAACCAACCTGATCGTAATCGTCGTCGTAGTCGTAGTCGTAATCTCAATCGCCACGCAACAACGACTTGCCAAAAGTCAGTCGTTGGTCTGGCGCAGCGTCACCACCGGAAATCATCCGCCAGAGATTAACGCATCCCGCAGGGATGCCAGCGCAATGCCGAGCTACTGCCCGTTGCCTTCGCCTTCCTTGCCCAGCAAATCATCCAGTATCCGCTGCGTCTCGAGTTGCTGCCGGGGCGTCTCAGGCTGGGACAGGCGGTCGTCGACGTCGTGGATGATGGTCTTCAGCTGGGCAAACGCGTCATCGTCAATGCCCACGTTTTCCATCAGCTTCTTGCGATCCAGTTCCCGCAGCTCGGCCTCGATCGCCGAAATAGCGTCGTCATAGATGACCAGATCACTCTGTAATTTTTCCATGTCGGCCATGATCCGCTTCACACCGTCGTACTCGCGTCGCGCGGCGGGTTTGTCCTCGATATCCTGGGCGGTGCTGACACCCATTTCACGCAGCCGTCCAGCCGCTTCCTGTTTCCGCTGGTCCAGCCGCTCAATCTGCAAATCGGCTGCTTCGCGTTTGCGTTTGAGTTCTTCCAGCTTGTCCTGGAAATCATTGCGGGTGGTGAGAAAGCCTTCCTCTTTCCTTTTGGCAGCGGCCTGGTCGTCCTGCTGCTGGTTGCTCTGCATCATAAAGAAGGCCACGCCAACGATGACTGCCGCCAGCCCCAACAGAACGAGGAATGCTTTCATTAGATTCATGACAATTTCACGAGCCAGAAGAACCGCAACAAAGAGAAACAGCAAAAAGCCCGGCTGTGATGACAACCGGGCTTGCATCATCCGCTAGCCGGACTATTCGCCGCCACCGGCACCGGCACCGAGGATGGCATCGATGCGGGCTTTGGTCGCGTCCGAGCCGCTTTCCAGATCCTGCATGATCTGATCCGCGGACTCAGAGCGGGAATTCATATCACGCTCGCGTTCGGACAATCGTTCTTTTTCCAGCGCCATTTGCGTTTCCACATCGACAAACAGGTTCTCGATCTGCTTTTCAAGATCGGTGAATTTCTGGGAAATCGTGCCGCTTTCGCCGAGGATTTCCTGGTTGACCTGCATGGCCTGAACCGCTTCACGCTTGATATCAATCTCTTCGAGTTTCTGATTCAACCTGCCCATGGTCTCGTTGGCCGTTACCTGCTGGCGAGACAACATGTCATAGGATTCCTGAAACGCCTGCACGGCCACTTCGTAACCACCCAGCCGCTTGGACAAAGACTCGAACTCGTCGGCCAGCGTGTTGGCCATTTCCTGGATTTGGTCGGGCGTGTAGGTCTAAGTGTGGCTGCAATTCGCCCAGGGCTCGTTTGATGTTCGTCAACTCCATGTTCATAGGATCGATTTTGGCCTGGTAGAGATCCAGCTGGACCTTGGCCTTGACCTTTTGTTCGCGGACATTTTCGATGGCCTGTTCGAGATTCTTCTTCTCGTTTTCGATCGCCTTGCGTTTGACATCCAGCTCGCCCAGCCACGAATCGATTTTTTCCAGCAGTTGTTCACCAGCGACCTGGGCACGCGCGCCGCAACCACTGGTGGAAATCAGGTAGATGCCACCGATCAGGACGATGGCCAGTACAAGGGAGACGAGTGCCTTCATGATTAACTCCGGTATTCAGCCTGTTTTGGAAAGTGCTTTTTTTTCTTGCGCGTTTTTCAGCAATCACTGTTCGCGAATTGCGCCGCAAAATTGCGATGCAATTGCATCCATCCGGCGATTTCATCCGGATTTGGGGATGGTCAACAGCGCGACATGCCTGTGTCGCAAACAGCGAGTGCGAAAGACGGGAATGGTCAGCCCGATTATCGAGCTTGCTGGCAGCACTGACAAGGGATTGCCGGGATTATTGACCATTCCGCACACACCCTGGTCGCTGGACATTGCCCGGCGGGCGCCGGTGATCCCCGCCATCGAGTCAGAAAATGCCCAACTGGTCGCGGGCATCGTCGGTCATGCGATCGGGAGTCCACGGCGGGTCCATCACGACCTTGACCTCCACCTCGCCCACTTCGTCCATTTCGCCGGCGAACTGTTTGCACTCGGCGACCAGCTGCGGACCGGCCGGACACATGGGACTGGTCATGGTCATTTCGATGTTTACCGGATGCTTGCCGTCCTCACCCGGCTCGCCAATATCCACGACGTAGATCAAACCCAGATCCACAATGTTGACGAACAATTCGGGATCGATAACTTTTTTCAGCTGTTCGCGAACAGCGTCTTCGGAAAGCGGCATGATTCGCCCTGCAAGGTGCCAATGATCCTGCGGATCGGGATTGATGTTTTTTTCAAGGCCAGCTGCAAGTTCGCCCCGCGGCAAGCACTACTCGTCTATTCTAACGTACACCGCTTCGCCGTCGAGTTTGACTTCGTGGCAAACCGTGTCTTCGGTGGCCGGCATGGTCAACGCCTGGCCGGAGGTGACATTGAATTTTGCACCGTGCCGGGGGCAGGCAATCGTGCACCCCTCCAGTTCGCCGTCGCTGAGCGGCCCGCCATCGTGCGTACACACATCATCGATGCAGTAAAACTGGCCATCGATGTTGAACATGATAGCCAGCCGGTCTTCCAGTTCGACCAGCAACATTCCGCCGGCAGGCACATCGCTTTGCTGGCAAGCCAGTTGATATTCAGACATCGTTCTTTCGTGTTGAGCTGGGAGTTGCTGCAAGCAAAAGGGAACCCGCAGCGCTAGCGTCGGACCCGCCGTAATACTATCCCTCACTCACATATCGAGTCAGGGGTCGGGTCAAAAACAGCTAGAACCCTTTCAAAACCCTGTTTGTAGTATCGGCTTCAGCCGGAATCGTGACAAATCCCGCGTAAGGCGGGACTACGAACTTTCGGGGAAAGCGCACCGGTTAACACGAGGTTCCATTTAGACGCGGGCGTAATTGATCTCCATGGCCTTCATTTCGTTGCCGTCATCACCAGTAAAGTACGTTTCCATCTTGTGATGATCGTCATCGATCAATTCGACCACCGATCGTTTCTTCATATGCTGACCGGTGGAGGGACAGGTGACTTCCGAGAACATCGTCCACACCTTGCCGCTGGCATCCACGTCGCCGGTTTCCATTTGCATGGTGGTCGAGGCGTTGTCGATCCAGAAGCCTTCGTATTTATGGCTGGTGGTGTTGTAGCCCCAATAGCCCTGGCCGCAAAAGCTGGGGAAAGGACCCTCCACCGCATCGCCCTGATAATCATGGTGCAGGTACAGGCCGTCTACCTGCCAGGTGTTTTTGATGACGCCGGTTGAGATCATCGGGTCGCCAGATCCCATCCACATCTTCACTTCCGATTTGAAGGTTCCTTCAAATGGCTTCATTTTTTCGTGGTGCTCGCCCGGAGTGGGCAGGGCAAATTGTTGTTCGGTTTGAGTTGCGTCGGACACGGATTTCTCCACCAGAGGGGTAATAAGGTAGTTCGCTGCCGGTATTGTCAGTAACCGGGCTGCCGAAATCAACAAACTGGTTCGGAAACCGGGCGGCACCCGCCCCGGCCTTGGCAGCTTCATCGGAAGTGCGTCGCAGGCGATGTACCCTCCCGCACGCGGGACCGTCGGACGCGCTCAATACGCCAGCCGGCGCGGCTGCTGTCTCGACTTACTCGTTTTCAACTTACTCATAATCCCGGACCCGGCGAGCAATGGCCAGCCCCAGCGCTTCGCGGACGCTCTCGATGGTGATACGGTCAAAGACCTGCTGGAAGAATCCAGTCACGATCATCTGAATGGCTTCCATGCGAGTGAAACCGCGACTGGTGGCGTAAAAGATCAACTCTTCATCCACTTTGCCGCTAGTCGAGCCATGCGTGCAACGGACATCGTCGGCTTCGATCTCCAGCCCGGGTATGGAATCCGCGCGGGCTTTGGTAGACAACAACAGATTGTCGTTGCGCTGGTATCCATCGGTCTTCTGGGCGCCCTCATCCACCTTGATCATGCCGCGCCACACCGTTCGCGACTTGTCCTGCAAAGCGGCCTTGTACAGGAAATCGCTGGTGCAATGTGCGTGTTCGTGATGCTGCAGAGTGTGATAGGACAGGTGCTGCTTGTTCTCGGTAAACATCACGCCATTGACCTGGCAGCTGGCACCCTCACCGGCGAGGGCCACGTGCTGGTTCACCTTCGACAGACGCGAACCGAGCGCCCCGACCGTCCACTGGATGTTGGAGTCCCGGCCCACAATGGCTTTCTGGTGGGCAAAACTCCACACGCCCTGTCCCCAATCCTGCAAATTGACATACCGCAGGTGTGCGTTGTCGCCAAGGAGCAATTCAATGGCTCCGCAATGAAAACCGCCCGCGTCCCCTGAGGGACTGGCCGACTCGCTCAGCAAGGTCGCCTCGGCACCGTCTTCGAGAATCACCAGCGTGTGATTGAGGTCGCTGCCACCGTCGCTCATCCCGGCGAAACTGTGCAGCGGGTGCTCAATCACCACGCCACGCGGCACATACAAAAATACTCCCGACGACCAAAACGCAGCGTGCAATGCCGAGAAGCGGTCGAAATGCGGATCGACGGCCCGGGTCAGCAGGTTTTTGCGAACGAGGTCGCCATGCGACTCCGCAAAATCGGCGAGGCTGCCAAACAATACGCCTTTTTCAGCCAGAGCCGGGTCCAGTTGCGATGCTCGCGGCACGCCATCCATGGAATGGCAAAGTCCCGCCAGATCAACGCCGGCCGACAATGCGGGCGTGGGTAATGCCTGACTGTTCTCGCCAGCCAGCGAGTACTTGTCGAGATGGAACATGCGGATGTCAGTCCGCATCCATTCCTCTTCCCGCTGCGTTGGCCAGTGTCCGCCGGCAAACGATTGCCACGCAGCGCGGCGAAGTTCTGTCAGCCAATCCGACTCGGATCGTGAATGCAGAAAGTCCTCAAAACCCTGGTCGGTGAATTCAGTATGCGATGTTACTTGTGTCATTGGCATGGTAAGCAAAATGTCTCGCGGAGACGCAAAGAGGTTACAGAAGGTTTCTGGTGGTTAATGGTGTCTTCAGGTCACGATCGAGCTTGTCAACAATTCGGGTAGTGCCTTCCTTGAGCTAAGGAACAATGGAGCTCCAAAATTAATCAGGCAGCCGAGGCAGCCTGATTCTCACTCCTGCTACCCGACCGAGCCCTCCATCTGCAGCTGGATCAGGCGATTCAGCTCGACGGCATATTCCATGGGCAGTTCCTTGACCAGTGGCTCGATAAAACCATTGACAATCATCGTGCTGGCCTCGGCCTCCGACAGCCCGCGGCTCATCAGGTAGAACAGCTGTTCCTCACCGATGCGTGAAACGCTGGCTTCGTGCCCGATCGAGACGTCCTGTTCCATGATCTCGATGTAGGGATAGGTGTCGCTACGGCTGATCGGGTCCAGAATCAGTGCGTCGCACACCACGTTGCAACGCGAGTTCACAGCACCCTTTTCCACGCGCGCCAGCCCGCGATAGCTGCTGCGGCCACCATTCTTGGAAATCGATTTCGAAATGATTTGCCCGGTCGTGTTGGGGGCGGCGTGCACGAGTTTGGCGCCGGCATCCTGATGCTGGCCCTTGCCTGAAAACGCGATCGACAGGATCTCGCCGCGGGCACCGGGCTCCATCATGTGCACCGCCGGATACTTCATTGTCAAGTGGCTTCCCAGATTGCCGTCGACCCACTCCATCACGGCATCCTGGTAGGCCATGGCCCGTTTGGTCACCAAATTGTAGATGTTGTTGGCCCAGTTCTGGATGGTGGTGTAGCGGCAGCGGCCGTTCTTCTTGACCAACACCTCAACGACGGCCGAGTGCAGGGATTCACTGGTATACATGGGGGCGGTGCAGCCCTCGACGTAATGCACCTGAGCACCCTCGTCGACAATGATCAGCGTCCGCTCGAACTGCCCCATACTTTCTTCGTTGATGCGGAAGTAGGCCTGCAACGGGAAGTCGATCTTCACGCCTTTGGGCACGTAGATAAACGAACCGCCGGACCATACGGCCGAGTTGAGCGCGGCGAATTTGTTGTCATGAGGCGGAATGATGGTGCCAAAGTATTCCCGCAACAGGTCGGAATGCTCGCGGACCGCTGTATCGGTATCGGTGAAGATCACGCCCTTTTTCGCGAGGTCTTCCTGCAGCGATCCGTAAACCACTTCGCTTTCAAACTGGGCCTTCACCCCGGCCAGGTATTTTCGTTCGGCTTCGGGAATCCCCAGTTTCTCGAACGTGTCCTTGATCTCCTGGGGCACGTCGTCCCACGTCTTGCCCTGTTCGTTGGTGGGCTTGAGGTAGTAGTAGATATCCTGAAAGTCGAGGCTGATATCACCGCCCCAAGTCGGCGTGGGCTTGGATTCAAAGATCTCCAGCGAATCCAGACGGAACTTGCGCATCCAGTCCGGCTCGTCTTTCAAGTCCGAGATCTGGTTAACAATCTCGGCATCGATACCCTTGCGGGCCTTGAAAACCGCCTTGGACTCGGTGCGGAAGTTGTATTTGTTGATTTCCGTTTGCTTGAGCTCTTCGCTTTCAGAAAGCTCGCTGGAAGTCGGATTCAGGTCCGTTGCCATGGAATTTCCGTTACTTATTCAGGGATTTCAAATTTCAAATTTTGGATACGATCGTCAATTTGCAATTTGCAATTTGCATTTTGCATTTTCGTGCACTACTAGGCCACCGGTTCCTCGACACCATCATTAATCGCCGCGGCTTCCGGATACTGCTGCCGAATCCGCTCGTATCCTTTCTCGTGCAGTTCGGCCGCCAGTTCCTTGCCGCCCGTTTCCACAATCTTGCCTCCCATGATCACATGCGTGAAGTCAGGCGTGTTGTAATGCAACAACTTGTCGTGGTGGGTAATGATGAGCAGCCCCATCTTGCCATGCCCGATCTCGGCAATGCTCTGGCTGGCCAATCGAACGGCATCAGCGTCCAGTCCCGAATCGGTTTCATCGAGTATGGCGAATCGCGGCTGCAACATCGCCAGTTGCAGGATCT
>CAMYKF010000134.1 GCA_947258905.1 uncultured Pirellulaceae bacterium
GGTCGCTGCCAATCCATTTGGTCTGCAGCATTTTCAGAATGCCGAGCCGGGAGCGGGAGAACACACGCTTGCGGCCGGTGAGTCGTTGAGACTGCGCTATGCCGTCGTGACCACGCGTGGTGAGCTATACCCGGCGCAAATTGACGCGTACTACCAGGCGTGGTTAGCGTACCAGGTCGACCCTTAGCAAATCAGTCCGCATGCCTTTGGGCAAAAATGCACGCTCGTGCGTTTCCGGATCATATTGCGTCCATGTCTCGACTCGTTCGGCCGCTTCGATGGAGCGCAACAGCTTGCCGTCGTGCCAGGCACAATAGTACATCCCGTTACGCGGGTTTCGAATCGGCAACTGGTTTGGGTTTTTGAGCAGTCGCCAGGCACACACGTTGTAACGGCGAGCAGCTTCGTCCCAGTTGTAAAAAATCAGCTGGTCGAAAACCGGCTTTCCCCCATCGTCGTAATAATGGTTGACTTCGATCAGATCGACGTGTTCGGCAACCGATACGGGCGGCGGATCGGAATACATGGCCAGACAAGTGGAGAAGGCAAGCAACAGAACGTTCATGCGTGGGGTCTCCTTCCCTGGAGAAAAACTGGCGGGCGTCAGGCGGTGTACCCGACTGTCTGACCAAGGCGTCGCATCCTCGCTTCGCTTTCCGGTCAATAATCCCGTCAAAACACGCAATCCGGCCGGTCCATGGCCAGACCACATGAGATTCGCGGTCAGAATGTGTTACAATTTGAACACGGAAAGTCGGGTTCCGATTACAGAATTCCTGCTGCCCGAGCAAGGGCGATGTGGCCAGGCGGCAAGGAGGTTGAATTGAGTAGGGAGGGCAAAATGTCGGTGCGAAACAACGATTCCCAGCAATCGATGGCTCGCCGTACACTTCTCAAGGCCGCGCCAGCGGCGTTGCTGACTGCTGCCGGAGCCCGGCAGCTGTTGGGTGCCGTCACTAACGATACCATCACCGATGGCGGGGAGGCCTCGTACACCGAAGCCAGCGAAAAGGCCACGGTCAAGGCGCTGGACTGGCTCAAAAAGACCCAGAACAACGATGGCGGATGCGGGGTCGATATCGGTCAGGTTTCTGACATTGGCACAACGGCCACGGTGGGTTTGGCCCTGATGGCCAACGGCATTACTCCGATCGAAGGCAAACGGGCCTCGATGCTGCGTGAAATCTCGCGCTTTCTGATGCGTCAAACTGACAACATGCCAGCGAACGATATTACCAACGCTACGGGCACGCAGCTGCAGAACAAGATCGGTCGTCATGCACACAGCTTTTTCGCCGCCCTGTTCTTCAGCCAAATCCTGGGACAGGGAGAAAACCCTGAACCGCTCAAGAACGCTCTATCGCGTGTGATCAATGCGATCGTGCGAGCCCAGGATGCGCGTGGTGACTGGGGCTCACAGAGCTGGGCACCAGTCCTCGGCACCGTCATGGGTTGGGTCAGTCTCCGCGCCGCCGATTCGGTAGGCCTGACGGTTGGCGCCGCTCCGGCAAAGACTGCCGAGCACCTGATCGAAACGATGCGCAGTAGTCTTAACGAAGGCGGCTGGATGCACACGTTGTACAAGAACGCGACCGGCATCCGCGTGCTGTATTCGATGGAGATGGACGACGATCCGGTCGCCAAAAAAGCCTTCGAAGATGTGCTCGCGCTGGTGAACCGTGACAACACGCCGTTCACACAGGCCGGTGGCGAGGAGTTTTTGGCCTTCCACCTGATCACCGAGACGATGCTCAAAAAAGGCGGCGACGACTGGAACAAATGGTTCCCGGTTGTGCGTGACAAGTTGATCGATGTGCAAAACAGCGACGGCAGCTGGACCGGACATCACTGCATCACCAGCCGCACGTTTTGCACCGCGGCCGCGATACTGGTACTGACTTCGCCCTATCGATTCCTGCCGATTTCCCAGGCTTGATCGACAGCAAATCAAGGAACCCCCCTTGCCCCCCTTTGAAAAAGGGGGGAATCTCCGTGGATGAGCAATTCGCGGTCGCAAAGCAAACGGACGCCCGGACATGAACGCGAAGGGGCGGCACCGCTGGATCGCACTTCACTGGGCTGGATACCTGGTCCGCGCAGCTTTGACGCAGTGCGTTACGGCATGCTGGCCGTGGTTGTCATCTGCCAGGCGGCAACGATTTTCATAACGTGGCCGTTGTGGCAAACGCGAGACCTGCCCCCGAATTTGCCGCTGTTGCCGTGGTTGCCGCAATTTCCTCTGGCGATCGCGCTGCTGGTCGGGTTGGCGTGCGTGTTGTTGAATCCGCGTCGCGGGTTTTGGGTCTATGTTGCGCTGTTGGCCTGGGCGATGGTCACTGATATGACGCGCTGCCAGCCGCAAATGGTTGCCATGCTGGTTTTGATGGCGGGATGCGTCTTTGAACGTCTGCAGGATCTGGTGCGCTGGTACCTGATCTCGTTGTGGTTGTGGGCGGGCGTGCACAAATTGCTTTCGCCGTACTGGATGGGCCCCGTTGCGTGGACGATGCTGGACAAGTCCGGTGTCGATGCGCTGCAGTATTACGTTGCCTACGCCATTGCGATCGCGGTGATCGAGATCGGTTTGGCCGTGCTGGCATGGCACAAGCCGCGAGTTGCGGCACCAGTTTGTTTGCTACTTCATGTGGGAATCGCAGTTCAGCTGCTGATTATCCAATGGAACTACAGCGTCGTGCCATGGAATCTGGCTACCGCGATCGTGGGCGGCTGGTTGCTGTGGCGGGCCGGGCGGGTGGAGGAGCCGGAACATCGAATGGTGTGGCCGCAACCAATATGGCAACAGGCCGTGGCCGCAGTGCTGGTGATCGTCCCGGCCGGTTTCTATCTCGGAATCACGCCGCACTTTGTGGCTCATGTCCTGTATTCGGATAACATGCCCAAGGCGATCATCACCCGCTTCGGGATACCGGAAAGAATTCTCACGTGGGACACATTGAATGCGCCGTTGCCCAACGAGCCATTTGTATATCGCCGATATTTCGAGGCTACCACTGCGGCGGGTGACAAGCTGCATGTCTCGCATATCTGGCCGGCGCAATCGGATGCTTTTTACATCAGGCGTGAATCCGGGATTGAGCAAATTAAATCCGCCGAGTTTTTTGACCCGCGAACCGGCAATTCCCGCGGCATTGCCATCGACCATGACCCGGCGATTTTTGCCCTGGAAAGGGCTGGTGCCCGCATGCTGAAACGTTCAGAAAAAGGCATGGTTTACGCGATCGAGTTTTCGCCTGACAAATTCGATTCGTCCCAACTGCGACATCTGTCCGGTTTGCCTAATCTGAGACAGGTGCAGCTGGCCAACTGTCCGGTCGACGATGACGATATGAAACACCTTGCGTCGTTGTATTTGCTTCAAGGCATCGGACTGGATAACACCAATGTCACTGACGCCGGCCTCAGGCATTTGCAGAGTCTAAAAAACGTACGGGTTGTCGAGCACGCCGGGACATCGATCACCGAAGCTGCCATCCGCGAGTTGATTCGCTGAGGTGGGTCAGGCCCTGCTTGTTCTTGCAGTAATTGTGTCAACGGCAAGACGAGCCAACAGTTAAGGCCAGTCTCGATTAGTCCGCCCCGCCGGTAATCTGCTCTTTCTCCACCCGTTGCCTGGCCGCGTAAACGCGATCGAGAATCGACTGCATTTCGGCCTCGGTCGAAAACGGGGACAGCACGTACGACTTCAATGCGACAACGGGTTCTCCGTAATCGGTATGCCGGTAGCAGTCGGTTTGTGAAATGGCTACGCCTCGGCCCGCCAGAGCTTCCTCGTGCACATGCTGGTAAACCTGGCGGTTGAACTCGTTGTATTCCAGCAGCTGTTTGCGAAAAGTGGGATCGGTGAATTCGCGTTCCTTAATTGTAAATGGATCAACCCCTTCGGGATAAACGCGAAACAGCGTGACGGGTCCGACGTTTTCGGAATTCAGAACCGCAAAATACGGCCGCGACTCCAGGTCTTCACGCAACACTTCGGCCATTTCGACGATATGACCCAGCAACGTCCGCAAACCCTCTTTGCCCAGTAACAGCAAATTGGCCAGCGCGGCCAGGGGCCCGCCACCCCCGCGACTGGTTTCCAGCGTAAACATACCGGGATGGTAATCACCGGTTTGATAAAGGTACGGCATGGCTTCGCGATTGCGGGCGATCAGGTCCAGGTCCTGGCGGTCCTTGAACAGAACAGCGGAGGAAAGGTAGGGCGCAAATCCTGTCTTGTGAAAATCCAGGCAAATTGAATCCGCCAGATGCATGTGGTGAATTCGGTATTTCGCGGCCGCCAGGGCACGAATGGTGCGGCCTCGAAATTCCAACTCGTTTTTCTCGAAGTCGTAGTCGTTAAATACCGACCATGCCCAACCGATCGCTGCATCCCCGTGAATGTGCGGCACATACGACAATGACAACTCCTCGACCAGCCGCTCTCGCAACTGATAGATCGATTCCAGATCGTCCAGTCCAAAGGCGTCCGTGGTGCCCATGGTGGCGATAAAGGCTGCGATTTTTTTGCCAGAGGCAATCGCATCCCGCGCCGCAGACTCCAGTGCATCGATGCAGATGGAGTTGTCGGGATGCGTGGGAATTTGAATTAAGTTGTCCTGACCGATACCGAGCCAGCCGGTCGCCGTGAGTCCGCAATAGTGACTTTCATCTGACGCCAGGACGACTGCTTCCTCGCGCAGTCCGGTCTTCATGCAGCCCGGAATTGCTTTTTCCAAACCCACTTTCAGACCATACAAAACACCTCCCGTCCCGCCAAAAGTGAAAAAGCCCACGGCCTCTTCCGGATCGTAACCCAGCATTTCCGACACCATGGATGTGCTGCGCACTTCCGCTTCGGCCAGTCGCCGACTGGTTTCCTCCGAGCACAGGTTGGGGTTGTAAACGCTGGGCAACAGCACGCCGATAATGCTGGCGATCGATGGCAACGTCACCACATTGACCTGGCAACGCGGGTGACCCCAGTTGATCATTCCGTTGAGGTACCCTGCCAATTCCGGAATGACTTGCTCCAGTGTTTGCCCGCCATCAGCCACACGACTGGACTTGGCCGCCTGCCAATCCAGTTCCACGGGACTTCCCAGGATAGGCGCCTCGGATTTGAGATCATCAACAACGTCCAGCGCCCTCGAAATCGAATACAGCATGTACGCGTCGTGGACGGGATCGGAAATCGGCTGTGGAAATGCCTTGCGCAGTCCTTCCAGCACGCGGCGAAATTGGGGAGTGGTTTGCGGTTTGGGCTGCTGACCGTCCATTGGATGTTCCACGATGATTAGGGAGTTGCCGCGGCTTCAGGGTGCAAATTCGGGGCCGCTCCGCAAATATTTCCGGTCCAGGACCAGGGTTTTGTTCAGGTCAACCAGGTCACTCTTGACGGTCGATTATCTTCTTCAGCAACCGGCCTTCCGGGTCAAATTCAACCTTGATTACCGGAAACGGGCAGTCGATTTCGACCGTCGTAGTCGCATCGTTCAATTCAACTTGGGAATCGACAACCTGTGCCGCGTCGGCGCCTGTGGCGCGGAGTGTACCGGCGATCCGATAAGGTTGATTGGGGTGCTCCTGGGTGATGGTGACGGAAAGCCGAATGTCGGTCTGTGAATGCTTAAGTTTGAGAAGCGGATAGCCCGCCTGGAAAAACCACTGATCGAAAAACCATGACAAGTCTTCGCCCGTCGTTTCATTGAAGGCTTGCAAGA
>CAMYKF010000135.1 GCA_947258905.1 uncultured Pirellulaceae bacterium
CAAAGCGGCCGCCGGTGCCTTCATGGCCCGTTGCGTCGCGCCCGGCCTCATCGCCGCTGGCAATTCCCTCGACGACTTCCTCGATCTTCCGCACGTACTTGGGGGTCGGCAGGTCGGTCAGAACCAGCAAGCCGGGCATGACGAGTTCGTGCAGGATCGACACACCTAGCTCGCGCCATGGTTCGCTTTTGTCCGGCAATCGCTCGGCCATCAGTTGAACTCCCTGCGGCGTCAATTCGGCCAGCAGCCAGTTGTCGTCTTCGGCACAGTAAAAGGCCATTTGGCCCTGGCGGTCGTCGGTCATGATGCGCTGCCAGATCGAGGCTGCCTGATCGGCTCCCTGGCCGATGACCTGGCAATCGAATGCCGGCGCGAGTTTGCTGGCGAGGGTTGACGAATCGATCGCGGGCACGCCGCGCCACAGACGATGAGTCGGCAACACGACCATGCCAGGGTCATTCATGCTGACGCAACACATCGAGACATAGTTGGCAGGATGATCGGCCGGCAAGGACTCCTGGTTGTTGAGTTCTTCCTGGTAGTTCAGCGCCGTTTCGTAACGGTGATGTCCGTCGGCGATGAAAAGGGCATGGGGGCCCATCAAGCTGGTTGCCTGGGCAATGGCCGCGGGATCGGTGACTGGCCACAGCTTGTGCACAACGCCGGCGTCGTCGGTAGCCTGCAGGGGAGTTCGATCGCTAATTGACGCTTCCAGCGTCTCCTGGACCTGATTGTTCTCGTCGGCGTAAATGGAAAAAATCTGGCTCGTATTGCATTGTGTGGCGCGAGTCAGATTCAGTCGATCCTGTTTGGCTTTGGAATGCGTTTCCTCATGCGGATAGATGCGACCTTCGCCAAACTTTTCCAGATGCACACGAGCGATAAAACCGCGCCGCACAACCGGTTGTCCATCCAGTTCAAATTCCTGGTGATAGACATAGGCAGCGGCCTGAGGATCCTGAACCATCACGCCCTGTCGCAGCCAGTTGCGAATGAAGCCGGCCGCGCGTTGGTAGTGGGCTCCCTCTTCATCGCCGGGCTCAGGCCGATTCAGAATCACGCGGACGATGTTGGCCGCATGCCGTTCAAGCAATTCCTGTTGCATGTCCGCGTCGATCACGTCATAGGGCGGAGCACAGACATCGCTGAGGTTGCCCACGTGAGCCATGTCATAACGGTAGGCACGAAACGGTTGGATATCGGCCACAAAAATCCCCTCCCTATCGGTGGTTTGCAACTGCTAGCTGGCAGGCGTCCAGTGTACTTTTCGCGGGCACCGAGCAAAGGGGACACCGCCGTGAATCACGGGCAGCCCTTTTCAGTCAGGCACTTTGAGACGCCATTGTGGCTGGTGACGATTGGCAAAACGCTGAGAGCGGCCCGCAGAGAATGCCGGGCCAGAGAATGCCGGGCTGGCGGATCATTGCATGGCCACAAAAAAAGCCCGGCTGATTGCCGGGCTTGTTGGTTGCGGGATCGCGCCGGACTAGTAGCGGTAGTGATCCGGCTTGTAGGGACCTTCGACGGGGATGCCGAGGTATTCGGCTTGCTCGGGAGTCATGCGTGTCAGCTTGACGCCGAGTTGATCGAGGTGCAGTCGAGCGACCTCTTCATCCAGATGCTTGGGCAACGTATGCACGCCGATCGGGTACTTGTCAGTCTCGCGCCACAGGGCCATTTGGGCCAGCACCTGGTTGGTGAAGGAATTGGACATCACGAATGAAGGGTGGCCGGTGGCACACCCCAGATTGACCAGTCGGCCCTCGGCCAGCAGGATCAGCGAGTTGCCGTTGGCGAACGTGTAGCGGTCCACTTGCGGCTTGACCTCTTCCTTCTTGATCTTGCCCGCCTTGGCCTCGTTTTCCAGCCAATCGACATCGATTTCGTTCTGGAAGTGACCGATGTTGCAGACGATGGCGTCGTTGGGCATTTGCGCCATATGTTCGCCAGTAATCACATCACGGTTGCCGGTGGCCGTGACGAAGATGTTGCCGATCGAGGCGGCTTCTTCCATCGTGGTTACCTGAAAACCTTCCATCGTCGCCTGCAGGGCGTTGATGGGATCGATTTCGGTGACAATCACACGACCGCCGTAACGCTGCATGGAATGGGCACAGCCCTTGCCGACGTCGCCGTAACCGCAGACCACGATCACCTTGCCGGCGAGCATCACGTCGGTGGCGCGTTTGATACCGTCAGCCAGCGATTCGCGACAGCCGTACAGGTTGTCGAACTTGCTCTTGGTGACCGAGTCGTTGACGTTGATGGCCGGCATCTTCAGTTCGCCTTTTTCGAACATTTGATACAGACGGTGCACGCCCGTGGTGGTTTCTTCGGACAATCCGCGAATGCCCTCGACCAATTCCGGGAATTTGTCGTGGACCATGGCGGTCAGGTCGCCGCCGTCGTCCAGAATCATGTTCAGTGGCTGGCCATCGGGGAAGAAAATCGTTTGCTCGATGCACCAGTCAAATTCCTCGTCCGTCATGCCTTTCCAGGCGTAGACCGGGATGCCCGCTTCGGCCATGGCGGCGGCGGCATGATCCTGGGTGGAGAAGACGTTACAGCTGCTCCAGGTGACTTCGGCGCCCAGTTCCACGAGCGTTTCAATCAGCACAGCGGTTTGAATGGTCATGTGCAGACAGCCGGCGATGCGTGCGCCCTTGAGCGGTTTTTCCGCACCGTACTTGGTGCGCAGCGCCATCAGGCCAGGCATTTCGTTTTCGGCCAGCACGATTTCACGACGGCCCCAGGCGGCCAGCGAAATATCGGCCACTTTGAAGGGCATTTTGTTGGTTTCCACGTTTGCCACAACATTCTCCTGAACAGATCGTATGGGTTTTGGTCGCCCGAGCGGGCCGACCCCGCTATCTAGCCTCGCGAGCGACGCCGGAAATAGTTGATAGGGAAGCAACATATTATCACGCACTGCCCCTTTCGGTAAAACCGCAAACCGCGTCAGGGATTAGGAAATTCTACCGGCCGGAACGCCGTTTTTGTCAAATTTCGGCAGGCGGCTAATGGGCGATTCCAGACCCTGACAGTGGCCTGGTGCCCGGCAATGTCCCATCGACTGCGAGAGCAATCCGGTGTTGCCTCGGGCGTCTGCCACGACCATGATGCTCGTTGTCTCCATGTCCTGATTTTTTGTGCCCATGGGCAACCTGGCAACACATTTCCGATCGTGCTTCTTCCGTATTCCGCTGCCGGTGCTGGTGACGGGTGTGGCGGGTGTGGCCGGCTATAACGCCTTCCACTATTTCCGCGGGCTGTGGGGCGATCAGGTGATCGGCCAGCGACCGGTCAACAACTGGCGGTTGAGCGGTCCGGGTATCGAGGCCTGTAATCTGGAAGACCGTGACGGGATGCGACGCCTCGCCGACAAATACCGGTTCCGCAGTGTCCTCAGTTGCGGTGGCAGCTGTGCGTTAAAAAGCTGTGAACTGGACCCCGCCATGGCCCGGCGTGTCAACGTCATCGGTGTGGAGTCTTTGCTGGATGCCCTCGAGCCGTGGCCACAGCGACTGGTACACCTGTCGATCGACCTGGTGTTTTCCGGCACGGCCAGCGGGAATCACGTGGAGACCGATCCAGTCGATCCGGTGACCGTTTACGGCCGCACGATGGTGGAAGGCGAGGCCCTGATCGCGGCGCGACGGCCGGACGCCTGCGTGTTGCGAATCTCTTTGCCAATGGGCATCAGTTTCAATGGTCACGCCGGCGCCATTGACTGGATTCAGTCAAGGTTTGCAAAAAACAAGCCGGCGACGTTGTACTATGACGAAATTCGCACACCGACCTATGTAGATTGTCTCAACGATGCGATCATTCGCATGTTGCAGAGCGACCACCATGGCATCTTTCATTGCGGCGGGCCCCGCAAATTGAGCCTGTATCAGATAGCGCAGGTCGTGAATCGAGTCGGTGGCTATCCGCCGGAGTTGTTGCAAGGTTGTTTGCGCAAGGAAGCCGGACCGGTGCCGCCCCGCGCCGGCAATGTGTCCATGGATTCGGGCAAATTGCTGCGGACTCTGGAGTGGCAGCCCTTTGTGCCCTGGCCGCTGGATCCGCAACACGTTCCCACCGATCCGGAGTGGCATTTCAGACGCCAGCCCAATGAACGTGGCAGTGCCGCGAAATTGCGTCAGGTTTTGTACCAAAAACCGCAGATTCCCGATTGGGACGTGAGTTCGGGCGGCCCGGAATAATTGTGTCGCCGGGGCCCGTTTGATAGAATGCAATGAAAGCTTTTTCAAGCGGAAAAAAGGTCGCTGCGGATTCGTGTGCCGGCGGCAAACATGGCGGAGACACCAATAAATGTCAGAGAAGTTCTCTTGGTCGGGAAACTTTGGTCGCTGGTGGGGGGTTCCCCTGCAGGTCCATCTGTTTTTCTTCCTGTTCGCCGCCACAGTGTTTTGCGTGGAATGGCATTATTTGCAGCAGCCGGGCACGGTAGCCGGTACCGCACTGGTCACCATCGTGGTCGTGTTCTTCATGGCGTTGCTGCATGAACTCGCCCATGGTTTCGCCGCTGCGACGCTGGGCGGACGACTCAACAGTCTGGTGATTACTCCCTGGGGCGGACAGTCAGAGATGGCGATGCCGTTGCAGCCGCGAGAACAGTTTCTGGTTCATGCAGCTGGCCCTTTCTTTAACGCTGCCGCCTTTGCCATTGGTGCCTTGTTGCTGACCATGACCGAGCGGGCCAGTTTCACGTCGCTCATCAATCCGCTGCAGCCGTTCGCTTTGCAAGGTGGTTTTGAAGTCTCGTTGATGAAGATCGTCACCTGGGTCAATTTCCAGATGCTGATCGTCAACCTGATTCCGGCGTTTCCGTTCGATGCCCAACGCATGCTCCGTTCGGCGGTCCTCGCTTACAACCGGCGTACCCCCGCACTCAGTTTGGAATCAGGATTGTTGTTTTTTGGCGTCTCCTCGGGGTTGCTGCTGATTGCAGCTGCCTGGCTGTTGCGTGATAACAACACGGGTCCGATCCAGCCCACGTGGTACGTGCTGGGTGTCGCCGGCATCCTCGTGATTTTTTCAGCTCGCTACGGGTTTCATCAGGAAGTGGTCGATGCGCAGAAGGAACTGCAAATCCTCGACGAATTGATGAACTACGAAATGTTGTACGACAACGAAGACGATGAGGACGAGGACACTGATCCGTGGCTGGGAGATCACGAAGAGGGTTCCATTGCTGACTGGTTGTACGACCAGCAATCCGCGACGGAAAACGCCGAACGCTCGGTCGCCATCGAAGAAGAACGACGCGTCGACGCGATTCTCGAAAAACTGCACAGCGATGGCATCGAGGCCCTGACCGACGAGGAACGCCGTTTCCTCGATCGCATCAGTCAGCAATACCGCCGCCGCCGCGAATTGCGTTCGTAATTCGATCCTGTTCGATCCTGACGCGACCGTCGGGTTGCCTGCAATTTGACTAACTGCCTGGTGGCATCGCGCGCAACAGGAAGCCTGCGCCGCAGTGGTGCAGGCCGAGTGGATGCTGGCCGCCAAAATTCGATTAGTCCTGCGGGACGGTTGGCTGGATGCCGGTTCGCTGGGTAATCTTGGGTCGGAGGGCTGTACGTTGGATCGGACTGCCCGCATGGTTCAACGAATTGAGTTCCTGTCCGTCCTGATTCATCTTCTTGATTTGTTCATAGTCGCTGCGCTCGGCCACATCGGCA
>CAMYKF010000136.1 GCA_947258905.1 uncultured Pirellulaceae bacterium
GTGGCCAGCAAGGTGCAGCCTGGTTTGCGGACAAGCAGTTCGTTTCGGTCGCCTGGGAAACCACATTTGATTTCAATCTGAACGAGAACTTCGATGCTCCCGGTGGTTCCGACGGTTTTGTGTTCATTATCCAGAACTTTGACCCCGACTTTGTGTCTGGCGGTGGTGGAACGCTCGGGTATAACAACTTGCCCAACAGTCTGGCCATAGAGTTTGACACATTTCAGAACAGCGAAGTCAACGACCCCAGTCAAAGTCACCTCAGCGTGCACACAAACGGTACCGGACCAAACAGCTGGGATGAGTCAATGTCGCTTGGTTCCTACGACACACCAGGCATCATTGACGATGCGGCCACCCACACTGCCCGAATCAGCTATACGCATGGCACATTGCAGATCTTCCTTGATGACCTGAGTAACCCCGTGCTGACGGTCCCGGTTGAACTCTCCGACGTCCTGGACCTTGATATGGGCCGGTCCTGGGTCGGTTTTACTTCGACAACCGGTGGCGGTTGGCAAAACCACGATATTTTGAACTGGGATTTCCGCGTGCTGGACGACACGAGCACGACCATCGCGATTGAAAACGTGTCGGTGATTGAAGGTGACGCTGGCAACACCAGCATGGTGTTTACGGTTAATCGATCGGGCGACACATCGGCGATGACGACCGCCAGCTGGACCACAGTCGACGGGACGGCCAGCGCAGGCAGCGATTACACGGCAGCCTCAGGCCAAGTCGTGTTCAACGCCGGCCAAACGCAACAGACATTAACCGTCTCCATCACTGGCGATTCGTCTGAGGAATCGCACGAGACGATATCCGTGAGTCTTTCAAATCCGGTGGGGGGAATCATTGTCGAGGCAAACGGCATCGGAACGATTCTCAATGATGAGACCAGTATTTCCATCGATGATCTTAGCGTTATTGAAGCAGACGATTCCGCAGTTGCCGTGTTTATCGCGAGTCTGTCGTCGATCAGCGGTGAAACCGTGACGGTCAATTTTGCAACCGCAGATGGTACCGCCACGATGAGTGAGGATTATGTCTATGCCAGCGGGATCATCGTATTCGATCCCGGCGTGACGACCAGAACGTTGGTCGTCGATGTTCTGCAGGATGGCGTCACCGAGCCGGACGAAACATTCTTTGTGAATCTGTCGAGTCCTTCGCCCGGCGTGGCGATTACTGACGGTCAGGGAATGGCCACCATCTTCGATCAACCGACAACCAGGTTTTTCGTGGTGGATGGTGCTTCCGAACAAACCTATGAATATGCAACCAATGGTTACTCGCTCGCCAATCAGACTTGGCCCCTCAACGTGAATTCAACGCCCGGCGGAGCAACGTCCAATGCAGATGGATCGATGGTCTGGGTGATCGATGAATCCGGCCACGTTGGTGTTTATGACGCCGATGGTGCCGTTTTGGGATCGTGGAACGCAGCACGCAGGGGCGGCTGGCAGGCGCCATCGGGGATCGCCACTGACGGTATGGATGTTTGGGTCCTCGAGGGAATCGGCAACAAGGCCGCCGTCTATCGATACACGGGTGCTGCATCGCGATTTAATGGAGTGCAAAAAGCCGCCTCGTCTTTTGATCTGACTGAATCAGGCCAGGTGATTTCGTATCATGGAATCACAACGGCCGAAAGCACGATTTGGCTGGTCAGTTCATCCACGGATCGGGTTTATGAATATTCGACGGATGGAATCTTTCGGAGCAGCTGGCAACTGGACCCTGCCAATACCGGTGCCAGTGGCCTGACGATCGACCCCAGTGGAGGAAGCGAAAGTATTTGGGTCGTGGACGCAATTACCGACCGGGTATACGAATACCATCGCGATACCGGGGTTTTTATCGGCAGCTTTGGACTTAACACGGATGCCGGCAACGTCAATCCGACCGGCATCGCCGACCCGGCGATGGCTACCCCTGCCATTTCGCCTTTGGAACCGACCGACAACGCGTTTGGCGATTCGGCTCCGGCCCGATCCGTCTTTGAGTGGGGATGGTTGGACGCAATCGAATCTGCTGGATTGATGAGCTTCTCGATGACCACACCGCGCCCTTCAATTGATTCAGGGTCAATGGCGGATTTGAATCCAGTACCGAGTCCGCATGCGACGGCATCGACCAACGATCTGACCGGTTACAACACCCATTTGGAATTCGATCCGGTTCGAAAGTTGTCCGTCGGTGACTCGCTTAGTGGGCAAGAGGTCAGCACAGGATTACCGGATCCGACAAACACTGAGTTGACCGACCGGTTGATTGGCAACTTCGACCAATTGCTCGATGAATTCGAGTTCGATCTTCAAATGGCGACGCCTGACGGCGGCGTACAAATGGCTGCCTTCTGAAGCGGGGTGGAATAAGAAATCCCGCAAGTCGATGGTCGCCCGGTTCATGGCCACGGCGCTAGCCTCCTATTCACCAGCAACAACCTTGCTGGCAGCGGGGCCGCCAGTTATGGCTTTAACGTTACCGACACCGGTATTGGCACGCGAATTGTCAATGTTGGCAGTAACGGCGATGCGTTTGATGTGGCCGACGGCACGGATCTTACGATCATGCAGTTGCTAATGGCCTCCAATAACATGACAACCAGCGACGCTGATGGAGCCACCGATATCTACGACTGCGATGGCGACGGCGAGATTTCCGCGGACGAAGCCGCATTGCGAGCCATGGCAAACACAATCTATTCGTCGATCAATGAAGAAGGAGATGTTTGACAGATCCACCATAAGGGTTTTCGGATCAACAGCCTGGTAAGCTATCCTCAGAAAAAAATGGTCCGTTGGGGACAAACTGACCAAAACATGGATTCGCAAGGGTTCGGGCAGGACGCTAGCTGATCGGGTCGCCAATGAGCGAGCTGGATTTGATAGCCTGCGACGGCAGCACGTGTTTGGTCCAGGGCATGTTTCCTTGCCGGGGCCTTGGCCAATTGTCCCGTTTCGGCCCTCTTCCAGGTGACGCCCCCGCCGTCGGCACGGCATCGACCTTGACGCTGGCACGCCGTAACTCTAATCTCGCCCACCATTTAGCCCTGCCCGAGGTCTGTCCCGGCGGTGCAGTTTCAAGAACATGGAAGTATCAATATGAACTGGCAAGCCAGAGTTTTGCAGATGCTACGCGTGTGCACCGTCGTCATAGCCGCAATATCGATGACAAGTTGCTCGCGACTGATCAAGCGCGGACAGAGTCCCAACGTGGAGGCCATGGAATTCAACGACCAGATTGATGAAGTGAAATACATCGGGGACGTTGGCGGGACGGTTGGTCTCGACAAGCAAAAAGTCGACGGCATCGCATTGGTTACGCAACTGAGCGGAACGGGCAGCGAGCCCCCGGCCACTCCCCAACGCGATTATCTGGTTGAAGAAATCGAAACGCATCAGATCGATGACATTTCCGGCTTGCTCGCCAGCAATGACAATTCCATGGCCGCCATCATGGGGTTCATTCCGCCTGGAGCGAAGAAGGGCGATCAGTTTGATGTGCTGGTACAGATCATGCCGCGATCAAAGTCCACCAGCCTGGCTGGCGGTTTTGTGATGCAAACCCGGATGAAGCCTTTCGTGGCAACACGCCGCAGTGTCGAATTTGGTCACAACACAGCACTGGCCCGTGGTCGCCTGGTCACCAATGACGTGTTTGAATCGGGTGACAAGGAGGCTCTGCAAAAGGGCGGCGTCATTCTCGGCGGCGGGACGGTGACCCGCGATCGGCAAACCGCGTTGCGTTTGCTGGACGAGCACCGCTCAATCAAGTACACGACGAACATTGCTCGCGCGATCAATATGCGTTTTTCAACTCGCGTCGCCGGCAGCCCCGAAGGCGTGGCCAATCCGGTCAGTGACCGCCTGATCGAAATCCTCATCCCCGACGATTACCGGCACAATGTGGGGCGATATTTTCACGTCATGTTAAACATCGCGTTTGACGAAACAGCTGACCAACGCATCAACCGACTGGAGCGTCTGGAGCGGGAATTGCATATGCCGGACAAGTCCAGTCTGGCCGCGATTCGACTGGAAGCGATCGGCGACGAAGCCAAGGGTGCCCTGAAACGCGGCCTGCGGAGCGAGCACTTCGAGGTGCAGTTCCACGCCGCCCAGGCTTTGGCCTACATGGGTGACTCGGCCGGCGTTCCCGCGTTGCAAAAGGCGGCGGAAAACGAACAGGCATTTCGCTGGCATGCCCTGACCGCACTGGGCTCGTTACGCGATTCCAGCAGCGAACGCGCGCTGGTGGCCTTGTTCAATGCGGAAAGCTCCGAGGCCCGCTACGGTGCCTTCAATGCCCTGCGCGACAGCATGCCGGGCAGTCCGATGGCCGACGGCGAGTATGTGGGCAAGGAATTTATGTTGCACACAGTTCCTTCCACGACGCGACCGATGATTCATGTTTCCCGCAAGTCGGTTCCGGAGATTGTCATCTTCAACGGCGAACAACACTTTGGCTCGCAACTGCTGTACGTCGAATCCGGACTGACCATTAAATCCATTGGCGACGGCAAGGTCCAGTTGCAGCGTTACATGCCCGGCGGCAGCGATCGCAAACTGGTTTGCTCAACCCTGGTCTCGGATGTGATTCGCAACGCGGTGAGAATGGGCCTGGATTACACAGACACAATCCGTCTGCTCAAGGATGCCCGGCAGACCGGTGCTTTGAACTCTCAACTGGTGGTCAATGCCTTGCCCAAACTCAGCAACAGTTACCGCGCCGAACAAGCCGCACAATCCGGCGCCGCGGGCCAGTCGCGGACTGCTTCCCGGCGTAATGAGACGATCTCCACCGGGGACCCGAGTCAGGGAAAGGGGATTTTTGGTAACATAGAAAGGTAGTGGAAACCCGTGAAAGAACCGCTTTCCCGTCTCGGTCTGGACCGCTGGTGAAACTGCTCAATGTCCCTGACATGTTTTGGTTGTTGGTATGTTAACGTCGCTGGAGTTGTACGGCTTCAAGAGCTTTCCGGATCGCACCCGGTTCGAGTTCCCGGCTGGCATCACCGTGATCGTGGGGCCCAACGGTTCGGGCAAATCCAACATCGTCGACGCTATTAAATGGGTGCTGGGCGAACAAAGCGCCAAGAGCCTGCGCGGCAAGGAAATGGCGGACGTCATTTTCAAGGGCACCTCGGGCACCGGGGGCCGTCGGGCAGCCAACACGGCCGAAGCCACGATATTTCTCGATAATCGTCAGCGTCGTCTGCGACTGGATGCCGACGAAGTCCGGCTGACTCGCCGCGTATACCGCAGTGGCGAAGGCGAATACCTGATCAATGGCGAGCCCTGTCGGCTGAAGGATATCCGCAACCTGATTCGCGGCACTGGCTTTGGCGCCGATGCGTACAGCCTGATTGAACAGGGCAAGGTCGATCAGTTGCTGCAGGCCTCACCCCGCGAAAGACGGGCTATTTTTGAGGAAGCCGCCGGAATCAGCCGCTTCAAGGCCAAGAAAGTCGAAGCCGAAAGGCGACTGGGCCGCGTTGAACAGAACCTGATCCGTCTGGCCGATATCGTCGAGGAAGTGGGCAGTCGCTATCGAAAGGTCCAGAAACAGGCCACCAAGGCCGCTCGCTACAAGGAGCTGACAGAACGCCTCAAGGAACTCCGCACGCATGTCGGCGCTAAAGACTGGCGTGACCTGTCGGCCCAGCTTGAAA
>CAMYKF010000137.1 GCA_947258905.1 uncultured Pirellulaceae bacterium
GTCACGACATAGCCCTCAACAAATCGACCGGATGCTGTTTCGGCAGCCTCCAGCAGGGATTTCTCGTAAGAACCCGGGTCGCGAGCGGTTGCCCGTGACGACTGGGCCACGGCCGCATCCCAGCCAAGCAGCGCTAATACAAGTGCAAGTTGAATGTGTTTCATGATTGGCCAACGTCGGGACAAGCGGGGCGGGCGTACATCGAACCGCTTATCTTAAGCGATCCGGTGCACAAGTTGAAGTAACAGCGATGGTCTTCAACGAACTCGTCGCACAGCCAGCGACAGAATATCCCGCGCGTTTCTTGCCAGCTCGCCGGCGTTCACCTTGGACTGGCCCTCGCGTCGATCGGAAAAGCGAATTGGGTGCTCGCGCAATCTGGCTCCGGAAGCTTGCAGGTGGATCAGTATCTGTTCCAGGTAGGCGTAGCCCGGGCAATCGATTTGCCCGAGATCGATTTGCCGCAAGCTGGTGGCCCGATACAGCCGAAATGCACTGGTGTTGTCGCGAGGCCTGAGCCATAGCACCCAGCGGGCAAATACATTGACCGCACGCGACGTAGCACGCCGCGACAGACTCCAATTGTGAATGCTGCCGCCACGCACATAGCGCGAGCCAATCAGCACGTCGCAGGAGTCGGCGTCTTCGGTAACCGCGCGCCACATCTTGCCAAGATCGGTTGGCGAGTGACTCAGGTCAGCATCCATGGTGGCAATCCATTGCGGTGACCGTGCCAACGCATGTTGCAGCCCGGCGATGGTGGCGACCCCCAATCCCTGTTTGGTTTCACGATGCAACAACTCCAGCCGCTCGTCCTGTTGCTCACTGACCCATTTCCCGGTTCCGTCCGGCGAGTTGTCATCGACGATCAGGATGTGCGCACGGGGGATCTCTTGCCAGATGCCTTCCACCAGCGACGGCAGGGTCGCGCGTTCGTTGTACGTCGCGATAACGATGATCAGTTGCGGTGTGGTTGACACGCGACGTCTCGAGGCAGGCACATGAGTTGGTTAACAACAGCTTAAGCAAGGTCCCTGCCGTCTGGTATGGCATTGCAGGGAGCGCGGTGACGGCGTATTGTGACCAGCTGACCCTTGCCCCGGCTGTGACGCGCCACCGCATCGCCCGTCCGCAATTACCCGGTGACGTTCGCTACGAAGTCATGTGTCCGTGAAACCATCCGCCGAAGACATCGCGCCACCGCAAAAACTTTACGACACCGTATTTTTTTGCACGTATTTTGCGAACGTCTTTATGCTGACCTCGTTCAGCCTGCTTTTCCGATTTGCCGACTTCGTGGAATCGCTGGGCGGAGATGAGTGGCATCTGGGCTGGATCGTGGGACTGGGAACGGTCGGCGCGATCATCTTTCGACTTGTGCAGGGTGCGGCGATCGACCGGTTTGGCGCCATTGTGGTTTGGGTCCTTTCACTGGCCGGGCTGATTGTCAGCATCCTGTTGCACGTTGGAGTCACCAACGTCAACGGCTGGGAAGTCTATGCCATCCGTTTCCTGATGAACCTGTGCGTGGCCGGCGTGTTCGGTTCCTGGCTGTCGTTTGTGACGCTGCGAGTGCCCGAGTACAAGGTAGCGGAAGTCATCGGCGTGGTGGGGTCGTCGGGGTTTGTCGGTATGGCAATGGGGCCGGTGATCGGGGACTGGATTTTCGGGACCGGCCTCGACCTGGATGTTCAGGTCGACCAGATGTTTTATATCGCCGCGGGTTTGATCGGCGCCTCGATGTTGTGCGCAGTGGCCGCCGGAATTGGCGAAGCCCGGCATCCGCACACCGACAATCACATGGGGCAATCGCGTTCCTCCCGACCGCATCCACCCGGGATGCGGCAGTTACTGCAAAAATACCATCCTGGTTTTCTGCTGGTGGTGGCCATCGTCATGGGACTGACGATCAGTTTGCCGGGTACTTTTCTGCGTCCGTTTGCCCAGCAACAAGGCGTGGAGAACATCAAACTGTTTTTCCTGGTCTACAACATCGTAGCCTTCGTCTCCCGATTGACATTCCGCCGCGCACCGGAATACCTCGGCATTCGAAATACCATTCTGCTGGGGCTGTTCTTTATGGCGCTCAGCATGCTGCTGTACCTGGCGGTTGATTCGGCCGGGTCGCTGCTGTATCCGGCCGTGGCAGGCGGACTGGCTCATTCCTTCCTGTTCCCATCGGTGGTAGCCGGAGGAACCGCCTTTTTTCCCAGGGAGAATCGCGGCCTGGCAACCAGCTTGATTCTCGCCATGTACGACACAGGCCAGTTGATTGGAGCACCGCTGGTGGGCATTTCGTTGACCAGTGCCCGCTACCTGGAACTGCCCGATTATCCGCTCACGTTTATGATCGTCTGCGTGTTAATCTTGCTGAGCGGGCTGACCTTGTGGCTGATGTATGGTCGTGGCGACGGCAGTTCGTTACGTCGCAGATCCGCGTCGGTCAAGCCGGCGTAGGATGCCAAGTAGCAGGCACACTCCGTGTGCCGTCCGCCATTGTAATTCCTGGCAGGCACACTCCGTGTGCCGTCCGCCATTGAATTCTTCTGCTACGGCACACGGAGTGTGCCTGCTACTGTACGCCGCCCGGGGATCAGGTGGGCTGGGCGATCGAGCGATAGTAGTCGATCGAGCGGCGGAGGCCTTCTTCCAGATCGATACCGGGCTGGTAGTCCAGCACGGAAATGGCGCTGGCGATGTCGGCGCAGCTGTCGCGAACCTCTCCCTGTCGTGGTGGCTGAAAATCCGGATCGATTTCCACTGACAGAATCTTTTGCAACACGTCCAGCAAATCCAGCAAGGTGGCCGAGCGGCCATTGGCCATGTTGAATGTCTTGCCCGCGGCTGCCGGGACGTCGGCGGCCAGTAGATTTCCGTCAACGACATTGGTCACATAAGTGAAGTCGCGTGATTGTTGGCCATCGCCAAAAACGACCGGCGGCTTGCCGGACAACAGCCATGTAATGAACAGCGGGATGACAGCCGAATAGGGACTGTCCGGATCCTGCCGGGGCCCAAACACATTGAAGTAACGCAAGACCACCGTTTCCAGGCCAAACGATTCAAACCACGCCTGACAATAGAATTCGCCAGACAGTTTGGCGGCGGCGTAGGGTGACAGGCATTGCAGCGGGTCCGCTTCGCAATTAAAAGACCTCGGCAAGTTGCCATAACAGCTGCTGGAGCCGGCATACACGACACGACGAACGCCCGCATCCGCAGCCGCCTTGAGAACCTTGAGCGTCCCGGTCGCGCAGACTTCGTGTACCCGTTCCGGCTGTTCCAGGCTGAGTGGTACCGACGCCAGCGCGGCCTGATGGAACACCACGTCCGCTCCCTGCATGGCGGCCGACAGGGCATTGCCATCCAGGATATCAGCCTGAATGAACTCGATGTCGTTGCGGATCGCATCCAGGTTTGCCAGGTTGCCGGTGCTGAGGTCGTCGAGGACCCGCACGGTATCGCCACGGACGACGAGCGCGTCGGCAATATGCGAGCCGATGAATCCTGCGCCACCGGTAACCAAACATGTTCTGTTCATGGGCATCGGGCAAAACCTGAATATGCGATCCTGAATATGCGATCAATAGGCTGGTTGTGGATTCTTCCCAACCATACAACCCGGCAATTGCATCCCCGTGCTGCAAAGCGGTTTTTTTCAGCTAGACTTGTTAGTCCGCGCGTTGCCAGCGTTTCCTGGTCCCGTCTTGCGGATATGCACGTTTATACCAGTTAAACAGCTGCCCGTCCGGTCCACCCCAATCTGGAATCTGCACCCGGCTGATTGAACATGCTCTCGAATTGCCACCACACCCGATTCGTCCTGCCTCTGTGCATCGTCGTGACGCTGTTGCTGGTTGACACCCGGATTCTGTCGGCGTGGCAACCACCCGCCCAGGCGGACAAGCCGAATATCGTTCTGATCAATCTGGACGATGCGGATTTTGAAATGCTTGCCCCGGCTAGTGTTGGCTTGCTGTATCCGCATATGCAGCGTTTCGTGCGCGACGGCATCTGTTTTACCAACTTCCATGTGACCACGCCGCTGTGTGGCCCTTCCCGCGCTGCCCTGTTGCGTGGCCAGTACGCGCACCGGACGGGCATTCGATCCAATGATCCCCAGGCTACCAACTCGAATGGGTTTGCTGGCGGGATGTACGCCTACGGAGCCGCTGGCTACCACGAAAACGACATCAGCACATGGATGAAGGCGGCTGGCTATCGCACGATGATGATCGGAAAATTCCTGCACAGCGATGTTGTCAACATCGTGCCGAGTGGCTGGGATGACTTCTATTCCAGTCGCGGGGCGAATTACTTTGGTGCCGCGCGGTTTACCAACAAGGACCATCCCGAGGGCAGTGCGTATGCGGATCCGATCGACGTGTATCGTACGACTCAGGAAGGCAGCGAAGCACTGGACCTGATCGATCAACACGTGGCTCGCGAAAACGATCAGCCGTTTTTCTTGTACATGGCTCCCCTTGCTCCGCACCAGTACACGCCGCACAGTGAATACGGGATGATCGAACCCAAATACGAACAATGGTGGGTCGACACGCTCATGCCACGCAACCCGGCGGTCAACGAATGGGATTTCTCGGACAAATCCACGGCCATTCGCGATGCCGGCCTGATGTCCGATCGTGATTTGGGCAAGCTCAATCCACGGCACCGCGAACGATTGCTGTCCGTCAAGTCTGTCGACGACATGTTTGGGGCGCTGATGGCCAAACTCGAGCAGCACGGGTTGGCCGATAACACGTATATCTTCCTGACCTCGGACAACGGATTCTCCAATGGGCATCATCGAGTTGTTGGAAAAGGCGATTGTTTCAACTTGTCGACGCACGTGCCGATGTACGTATTGGGGCCCGGCGTTCAGGGCGGGGCCAGGGCCAATCATTTGCTGGCGCAAATCGATATTGCTCCGACGATCGCGGATCTCTCCGGAGCCTGGTCGTCGCCGCTGGTGGATGGCAAGTCATTTGCACCGCTGTTGATTGAACCGCAAGACCATGATGAACGGCTGTGGCGAGATGCCGTACTGATCGAGAACTGGGAAAATCGAAAGATCAACAACGCCCAGTACAACACGGCCTCGTTTGCCTTGCGAATGTATGATTCGATTTATGCCGAGTGGGCCAATGGATCACCGGAGTACTACGACCTGTCGAAGGATCCACTGCAGTTGGACAACCGCTACGACGCCCTGCCCGAGTCCGAAAGGCATTTCCTGTCGGATTACCTGCGTACCTTCCGTGTCGATACGGGACCGCCCCAAACCACAATTTCCGAACCGTTTTTTCCGGGCGCCGTGGCCAGCAGAAAACTGCCGCTCAAGGGCATGGCCGAAGACGATTCAGGGATCAGCCGCGTGCGTGTCGTGATCAAGCGATTCAGTGATTCCTGGTTCTGGAACGGTGAGGACTGGCAGCCCAACCGCGTCGTGCTGAATGCTGATTTGACCAATCCCGGCCAGCAATTAACCACGTGGACCTATTCAGCGATTCCGCGTGGCCAGCCTGCCGACGACCTGATCGGCTTGTGGGCGCGGGCTTACGATACCAACGGCAATTTTGACCGGACCCTGCCGTGGGTGGTGTTCCGGCTCGATTACACGCGTCCCACATCGACTATTCTGGCGCCTGAAACGCCCGAAA
>CAMYKF010000138.1 GCA_947258905.1 uncultured Pirellulaceae bacterium
CGTGCGCAGTCAGGGCGATGATCAACGTGGGATCGTCGTGGCGACTGGACTCCAGTTCACGAATCTGGCGTGCGGCCGACAAGCCGTCCAATTCCGGCATTTGCACATCCATCAGCACGAGATCGAAGGAGCCGTTTTTCCAGTGTTCCAGTGCTTCCACACCATTGTTGGCGATCACGACCTCGTGACCGCGTTTTTCCAGCGCTCGCGCGGCGAATTTCTGGTTAATCACGTTGTCTTCGGCCAGCAACACACGCAGTCGGCGTCCCGATTCCTCTGCATCCTGAAGCGGCGCAAGAATGGCCGCTTCGATTTGCGTATCGAAGACATCGGCCACCGCGTCCAGCAAGGCAGCCTGTTTAACCGGCTTGACCAGATGAGCGGCAATGCCCAGTTGATCACAGCGGCGGATGTCGCCCGCCCGATCGGCGGATGTCAGAAGTATTATGTTGACAGTGTTTTCCGGATCCGCCATGACTTGTTCTGCCAGCATGAATCCATCCATGCCTGGCATGTTGACATCGGATACCAGCAGATCAAACGCAGCCCCGGCATTGCGACGGCGATGCAAGGCGGCGAGTGCGTCCGGACCATTGGAAACGCAGTGCGTCTGCAGGCCCCATGAGAACAACATGCTCTCGAGGATTTTGCGATTGGTCTCATTGTCGTCGACGATCAGCACACTGCGACCACTGAGCAATTCCACGGGCCGTTGGCCTTTCTTGCCCCGGGTCTGAATTTGAGCATTGTCTCCGACAGGCAGCTCCAGTTCGAAATGAAACGTCGAACCGTCGCCGGGAACGCTGTCCGCTCCGATCGCGCCGTCCATTAACTCGACGAGTTGTTTGGAAATCGCCAGTCCCAGCCCGGTTCCTCCATATTCACGCGTCGTGGAACTGTCGGCCTGCTCGAACGGGCGAAACACCAGATCCAGCTGCGTCGGTGACATGCCGATGCCGGTATCGGATACCGTAAACAACAGTTGGACCGATTTGTCGGGGCTGCCGTTGGTTTCCGAGCCAGGTGTTTTTTGAATGCGCACGACGACTTCACCCGCACTGGTGAACTTGATCGCATTTCCCACCAGGTTGACGATCACCTGACGAATCCGCTGGATGTCACCCACGAGCACGTCAGGGACCTCGGGATGCACATCGAACGCCAGTTCCAGTTCCTTGATGTGCGCGCGAAACGCCAGCGTGGCGAGGCAGTCGCCGATACTTTCGCGCAACGGGAAATGCGTGTGTGACAACTCCAGCTTGCCGGCTTCGATTTTGGAAAAGTCCAGAATATCGTTGATCAGGCTCAGCAAGGCGTTGGCCGAGCTGCGAACGGTCCCCAAATACTCGCGTTGTTCCTGATTCAGGTCGGTATCCAGCGCCAGTTCGGTCATGCCGATGATTCCGTTCATGGGTGTGCGAATTTCGTGGCTCATATTTGCCAGAAACGCGCTCTTGGACCGGTTGGCGGATTCGGCTTGTTCCTTGGCGACAGCCAGACTGCGCTGGCTGGCCTGCAATTCGGAGGTGCGTTGCTGGACTTCGGATTCAATGATCTCGTTGGTGAATTCCAGTTTGGCCTGGCGTTCGGCCACTTCCCGCATTTCCACAAGACTGTCAAATATCAGCTTGAACAGGAAGATGTCCTCAAACACGACCCAGGCCACGTGTTCCAGCCAGCGAAACGGACTGGCTGTGAGGACGCCAAACACGGATTGCGGCCAGAAAACTCCGCGCAGGAAATGGTCGATCCCGATGACGATGGTGGCAGTGAGAAGCACTTTCCAGTCACGATAGAAGGCGAGAAACGCCAGCGAGCCGAATACATGGAAGTGCGTCTCGATCCGGCCGCCGGTCACGTGAATTAACAAGGCCGACATCAGCATCTGGGCCATCGCAACGACATGTCGCGTAACCAAGTGACCGGGACGCACAATGGCCAGAAACACGGGCAGACTGGTAATCACGCCACCCAGGATCACGGCTGCCCATACATGCAGATGCACGTAGCTGGTATCACCAATCCACGTCAACGGAGAAATAAAGACAACGGCCAGAACGGCAGCGATCCACTGAATGACCATCAGCAGCGCAAACAGGCGATCGACCTTGAAGTGCAGCACGTTTAATTGCTGCTCAACCAGTTCCCCGGCCCGCACCTGAATTTTGTCATCGGCCAGCACGTTATTCATCATTTTTTTCCATCAAGGCGCAGCCAAAAACGGGAAAGGTTTGTTGCCCTGCGCTGGTGTTTTGGGTTAACGGATCCAGTCTTAGCCATGCGATCAACTCCGATCGACCACGACTCGATCCCTCGTGTCCACGAGCAGCTGTAATGCCGCCCGAAAATCCTGCCCGGCCGTTGGAGGCGTAGGCTACCACATGGCCGGAAGTCCTGACGGCAAACCGGTTCGCCTCACGGCCTTCAGGATCCCAGGCAATTCTCACTCCGGGAATCCGCGCGGCAGCTGCAACCAGATCCGAGTCTCTCCAGGCTTCACAATCGGCTTCCGGATCCAGAGCCACCAGTACAAAATCCGCCGGTTGCGTGGCGTGGGCCACGACCCTTTCCAGCTCGGACAGACTGGCACGTGTACATGGGCAATGCGGGTGTGCAAAGAACAACACCACCGGACGCTCTCCCGAAATTTCGATCGTGGAATCGGCCGGCCATTGCTCGGGCTGATTACTCTGTTGCCCAGGCCGGGCGCCGTAGTTCCACAGGATGACAAGTCCACAAATCACCGCCAACAGCCAAAGTACGCAAAGTAGCGTATTGGTCAGTCCGAATCCGTTAAGGAATACAGGACGGGTCATGGTCGGTATCCGGCGAGGAGGATTGACGTCGCTTCCATGCAAGTCAGCGAGGTTCTTCTTTTCTGGGCAGTGACTGTAACCAAACCAGCGGCAAGCAAACGTGAGACTAAGTTTAGATGCGTCGACACAAACGGTCAAAACGAGTTGTGTTCTCGAATCGTTCAATCCACCACCCTGCCGGGAAGCCATAAAAGGCCAGGCGACCGCCGTGTTGCGCCGTTGCAAGGTGCCGCCAAATGGGGGTTTACGCTACATCTATTTTCAGGCCATTCGGAAAAATGCCTTTTCAAGCCCCTTGGAGGAGGATTTTCGCAATGGTGGCCGGCAGGATTTTTTATACTTGTCGGTGACGCAGTCGGTTCAGGATACCGCTCAATTCAGTCGTGGGAGTGCCGACATGAGCAGATTCTTGCTTTGGTCCGACTTGAGCTGGTGGAAACCAGTTCCTGTCCAGATCATCTGGCTAATTGGCGTGGCAGCCTTTGCCTTGCCCGCAACGGCCCAGGTCCCCGACGAGCGTTTTCGACACGCCCGCGAAACCATTGATCCGGACGCCACGGCCGACACCGTTCATGTTGAAGTCTCCGAGCAATGGCACGGGATCATCAACCACGATGACTTGCTGTCTGTTTTGGGCGAGCGGCAGTTCATCACCAACAGCGCCGATTGGCAACATGTGTGGACCAGCTGGCGACCCGACGAACCCGTGCCGGCAGTCGTCTTCGACAACGAACTGGTTGTCGTGCTGGTCGCCCACGGCCCCAACATTCCCGGACTGAATGGCCCCTTGTTGCATATTCACGAGGGCGATGTCAGGGTCGTGGCCATGTCGACCCTGATAGGCGGGCCAGGCTTTGGTTATCGACTGCTGCGCTTGCCACGCACTGGTATCCTGTCGATCAACGGTGTGCCGGTCGACGAGCTTCAGGCAGACGAATCAACCGATTCGTCGACGGACGGGGCGCACGTGACAATGGTCGGTACGCTGGCGACGGGTAATATGGCCATCGGTGGCGAAACAACGGGAGTGACAATTACCGCCGGCGACATCACAATGGAGCTGGATTTCGCCAGTCATGCGCATCTGGCCAGGATGGCTGAAGCATTCAGTGGCTCGCGGGTTCGAGTCACCGGATCGCTTCGCTTGCAACGGGGCGTGGAAACTTCTGACCGCTGGATAATTGACGTTGCCAACTTGCAAGCTATTAAAGACTGATTCGTTGCAGCTGGGAGTCGTTGCGCTGCTGCTGTCCGTTTCGCTGAATACCTGTCCGTGTTTGGCCCAGCCGGTCGATGAGAACGAATTCGCGACTCTTCATCGCCAACTCGATCCGCAAGATGAAACTTGGAAATCGATTCCCTGGCAAACGTCGCTGATCGCGGCTCAGAATCTTGCCGCGACCGGCGGCAAGCCGCTGTTTATCTGGGCCATGGATGGACACCCGCTGGGCTGCACGTGAAACAACGGCGTCCTCGACCGTGCGTCGACCTTTGCTGATCCGGAAGTCGTCCGCATGTTGCAGGAGGATTTTGTACCAGTGGCCTTCGACCAGTGGTATCACCGGCGCAAGCAGGACACTGACGGTGAATTCTACCGCCGCATAGCCACGCAGGGCCCGCGCAGTGATTTTGGGCAGACGACGCAGGGCTTTTATATTGCATCGGCCGGCGGCGAGCTGATTCACTACAACAATAATCGTGGCCCGCAGCGGATTCGGGGACTGATGCAGAACACGCTGGGCCTGGACAATTACTGGATTGCCAAACCGATTACCGACGATGCCATCGATCGGCAATTCGACCGCTCGATTCCCGACGGAGCGATCGTGGTCCAGGTGAACGCCAAAGTGCTCGGTGGCTACGCCGATCCGGTCAACGAATACGAACAATTCATGCAGGCCGCGATTGGCTGCGACAATATGTGGATCATGCCCGTGGAAGCTCGCCAACTGGTCGGTGGTTCGTTTACCGAATCGCTGGTCCAGCGCATTGCCCGCTTTCACCTGATCGACAATACCCGCGGCGAGCCGCCCATGTGGCGTGCGGATGAAGTCACGCGAGCGGAGATCAGCCTGAACGACGACGGCACGCTGCACGGCCGCATTACGTTGTCCATTGCCGACGGATCACGCAGCTACGATGCATGGTTGTTCGGCAAACTGGAAGTCACAGAGGGTCGCCTTACGCGTTTTGATATCGTCGTTCGTGGGGAATTCACGGGTGAAGGCCGCTGGACGCGTGGTGCACCTGACGACCCATTTCCATTTGCCGTTGCTTTTCGGCTAGCCGACGAAAATGATATTGCTTTTTCCGTATGCCCCCAGGCCTGCAAGGGACATCATCCGGAATATCTGCGGCTGGCATCTGATGAATAACCGATCGCGGCGAATCGGAATGATGAATTTTGGCTCGGCAGTCGACGGCGATAGAATCACAATCAATGAAGTTAATTAAAGATTTTGGCTGCATCTCCAACATCGAAGTCATCGACCAGCTGGTTGCTCTTGCCGGGCGATTTGTGATCGATGCCGGATGTGGCGACATGACCCTGTCACGTCAGCTCGCCGAACATGGTGCTCGCGTGCTGGCCATTGATCCCGATCCGGTCCAGGCCGCCCGAAATCAGGCTGCGGAGCCGTTCAAGGACGTCGAGTTTGTCGAGTCAGGCGCCGACCAGTTACCCGCCGGGGATGCAACAGTTGACGGAGTGTTTTTCAGTTATTCACTGCACCACATTCCCCAATCGGTCTATGGCCGGGTTTTTCAAGAGGTCTTTCGTGTGTTGCGGCCTGACGGATTTTTGTGCGTGATTGAACCGACCGCCAGCCTGCTCAACG
>CAMYKF010000139.1 GCA_947258905.1 uncultured Pirellulaceae bacterium
GACCATTTCATGGCACATCCAACCCGGCTTAAACGCCGGGCCTGGCAAGGTATTTCGGCCTGGCAAGTAACATCCAACCTTTTGCCATCCACAGTTGCATCAGATACGCAATGGCGCAAGGCAGCTTCGATTACGTTCAGGATTACGATTACGATTACGATTACGACGAAGATCAAGACGAAGACGAAGACCAGGATGGACTAGCGGAATTTCCAGTAGATCTTGTCCGATGCCATCTGGACCTGTTCCAGCCACTGGCGTTCTGAAGTCGTTTGCGACAGCTCGATGAGGGCTCGCAAGTCGTTGATCAGCGCCGGATTGTCGCCGTAGTACGAATGCCCGATCAAACTGGTGTCCACATGCGACACGTCAATCGTGTCCACGCCGTCCACCACACAGATATCATCGCCGGCCAGTCCCGCGCGATTGTGGCCATGAACTGATGTCGACACGATCAGGGCCCGGTCACGTGAAGAAGCGTATAAGGTCACCTGGCTGGACAGTTTGCGTAACGTATCAGCGTAACGTTGACGAAACTCATCCGCACTGATGTCCGGAGCGGCCATCACGATCTGGCCGAATCGCGGCAGCTCGCTGCGTCGCATCAGATTGGCCACGCTGGTGCCATCGGGCGAGTCCGGATCGGCCGCCAGCGCGAAAGCATGATTGCGTTCCTGATTCCATTGCAGAGCCATGCGATCGAGCGACTGCATTAGTGCACGGTTGCCCATGCTGTGGGCGATCAAGTGGATTTTTTCGGCACCGGTCTCATCGAACAGCGAGGTCAGGAACTGTTGCAGATGCATGACCGTCCAGTCAGCGTTGGCCATGTCACGCGTGTAGTCCTCAAGGCCTCCGTGCGAAGGCCAGGTGTAACAGATGGGGACTCCGGCGAATTTCAGGTCAAAAGCGATTTGTGCTGTACGCTTGACCGCACTTTCAAAAGACACGTTGTAGCCGTGAATAAACACCAGCGTTTGGCCGTTGCCGGAATCCAGACGTTCGTTTAGTTGACTGAAGAATTTGTCGCGCGGTCCACGCATGACACGCTCCAGAATGACGTGTTGTTGCGGATCTTCCACGAACTCAAAACTCTGTAATGAAGGCGAGTCGACGTAACCGACGCGGTGGTCCGGAGGGATATCGACCAGGCAACGCCCGTAATCCAAAGGATCCTCTCCCGTTTTGACTTCTCGCAATTCGGCCGTGTAACGCACGTCGTCATTGGATGCCAGCCGTTGCAACCGCTGCCATTGAATCAGTGACGAGTAACCGGTGACCACACCGGCCGCCACGATCAACAACGCGACGAGCCCGGGAATCCAGCGACGCTGCGAGAACGACCAGATGCCCAGCACGCCGGCGATTACCAGTGCCAGCAACGGCCACTGGAACAGACGCAGAAAGTCACCGTCGACAATCGGTGCCGTGGACTTGCGATCCGTTGCGTAAAACACCTCGACCCGGGTCTGTCCGGAAGCCTGTACTTCGAAGCTGCGAGTTGTCGTGGTGCTTTCCCCGGTGGTGATACCGGGCGGAGGTTGCAGGGACTCCAGCGCGGCCGGTGGTTCGAACCCTTCCATCGCTTCGAACCCTTCCATTGGTTCAAACGCTTCCATTGACTCGAACGCTTCGGGAGTTTCCAGTGCTTCCAGCGCGGCCACTTCACCAGTCTCCGGTAAAACGTCGGGGTAGTCCCGAATCGGCGGCGTCATTCGCGGCGGTATCATTTTGGGAACGGCACGAACCGGCGGCCTGGCCTTGAGCGGTGGCAGGTTCCCAATCTTTGGGCGCGACTCGAACTCCCGGGGAGGACGGGTTTCGATGCGTGGTCTGGTTTCGACCGGCGGACTGGACGGCTTGGATTCGATGGACGGTCTGGATTCGATGGACGGCCTGGATTCGATGGACGGTCTGGATTCGATCGGTGGAGCCGTCGCTTTGTATTCGGGTGCCTGGGCGACACGGTCTCCCGTATCCTCGGTGGCCGACATGGCTTCCTTTTTGTCATCGGCACCGCCGCATCCGATCGACAACGATACCAACATGGCTCCCGCCACCAGGCAGGTCAGGATCGACAAAAACGGGTAACGATGTGCACTGTCAAACATGCAAAGCCCCTTGGGTTCGAGATGGGCCCGTGAAGGAGTCCGAGAGATTTCCGGCGTCTGCCGGGGCGAATCGTAGCGAATGGCGGAACTGACTACCAGTTAAAATAGAGAGGTTGCGCGGGGATCGTGAACTGAAAGGGCAAGAATGCGCTGGAATGCGCTGAAGATTGAGCCGAGGGCGAGTGTGGACGGGACAATGGTCCGGACAATGGTCCCGTCCTGGTGATCCCGGCGGCTTGAAATTCTTTCGTCGGACAAGTCAGCGATCGTTCTTCAGCTGGCGAATTTGCAGTCGCAGCGTGCGGACTTCCGTTTCCAGTTTGTGCAAGCGATCATCGATCAGAATCAGGCGATCTCGATCAGACCAGTTCTCGCTGACTCCAACATACTGCCGGCTCGTATTCTGGGCCTGACGATTTTCGGTGTTGGAAACCTCGCTGAGTTCCGTTTTGGAAATCAGCCGCACCAGCACCTCGCGATTGACTCCGTCGCGCACGCGTTTGACCAGAACTTCGTCTCCCGGATTCTTGTTCAACAGGAACGTCTCCAGGTCTTCCACCGATTCCATGGCCACGCCATCGATATGAGTGATGACGTCACCCGAAAAGACTTCGTGCTGATGCAAGGGCCCGTTGGTATAGACGGAATCGACCTTGAGCCCATTTTCGGTGGGACTGTAGACACCTCCCAGTTTGGGCCGCTGGTCATCGGGCCGCGTATCGATTGCATCCGGGTTGGTTCCGGTATTGGAAGTCTGGGGCTCCTGGGCTTGCAGAGTTGAGGCCACCAGTAAGACAACGGCGAAGCATGGGAAGATGGATTTCATTGTTCGCTCCCTGCAAAGACAAATCCTGTGCCGCGTCGTGAGACACAGAGTGATCAGTTCACGTCTTCAGCATGGAACAATGTGCTGTCAGCCTCATCCTGCGCGAACTGACTCGCTCATTTTATTCATCGGCGCAAATTGAGGCTATTTCAATAAAAAAACACTGCATCAGGTGATAGCAGTGCCGGTTTGACTGGAATCGCTGGATAGTTCGCAATTTGCGGTTCGGTTATTTCAGGTCGTCCGCAAAAACACGACGGAATTTTTTCATCTTGGGCGCAATCACAGCGCGACAATAACCTCGCTTTGGATTTGTTGCAAAATAGTCCTGATGGTAGTCTTCGGCCGGCCAAAAGGTACTTGCCGGTGAGATTTCGGTCACGATGGGTCGGGAGAAAGCACCGGACTCATCAAGTTTCTCCTTGATCAGTTCCGCGAGTTGCCGCTGCTCCTCATTGTAATAGAAAATCACACTCCGGTACTCAGTGCCCACGTCTCCCCCCTGGCGATTCAGCGTCGTGGGATTGTGAGTGACGAAGAAGACTTCCAGCAACTTTTGAAACGAGATCTTTTCCGGATCGAATTTGATTCGGCAGACTTCGGCATGTCCGGTATCGCCAGAGCAAACTTCCCGATACTTCGGATTGTCGACGGTGCCTCCCATGTACCCGGAGGTCACCGACGTGACGCCTTCCAGCTCCTCAAAGACTGCTTCGACACACCAAAAGCATCCAGCACCCAAGGTGACAACGCCTGATTCATCTGTTGCGGACACAGTGACAGCCCCCTCTTGTTGGCTTGTTTGTTGACCAATCACGGACGCGTTGCGCGACACCAGATACCCGGCAGCCACGAGGGCGGCAAGGAACCCCAAAGTCAGGCACCAGTTCGAGAATTTGCAGCATGCGGGCATATTATGTCTTTCTGTTGGAACAGTAACCGGAATTCCGGGCGCTGTTTAACCTGTGACGAAACAACCTGCCCACGACTTGCACGGAAAGCGATTTCGGTTAAAAAAACCGCTATTTCCCAGCTCCTGACATCTCGTGAATCGTGTAGTCGTTGTGATATTGATGACGAATCATCTGCTCCACGGCTTCAACCGACTCGGAAGGCACATTGGAGAACGTCATGTCCTCGGCGTTCCACTCGATCTTGTCGTCACTGGCTGCCCATACGGCGAGATTGCCCAACAAAATGGTCTCGGTCAGCGGGCCGGCGTAGTCCGGGAAATTGGAAACCGGTGTGCCGTCGCCGCCAATGGCGTTGGTGAATTCATCGAAATGGCCGGGCGAGGTTACAAAGAAGTCCTCGGGCATATTGATGCGGCGTTGTTTTTCGAAAGTACCATCGGAACGCAGGATACCGGTATTGCCCTGTTCGTCACCGCCGTAATCGCCGGGGGAGAACAACATGCCTTCGCTACCTACCACCAGAGCACCGCTGCTGTAAACACTTTGCCGGTCACCGTCGCGTGAACGGGGCAGGTCCCTGATCAATTCGGTCGGAGGCATTTTGCCACCGTCGTACCAGGTCATTCCCAGTGCCGGGCGACCATCCGTTTCGGGAAACTCGAATTCGATCTGCGACCACTTGGGATACATCACCTTGTCATGACCGGACGACGCTGCGGAAACGGAAACCGGGTTGCGCAGGTTGAGGGCCATGAAGGCCATGTTCAGGGTGTGGCATGCCATGTCACCGAGTGCTCCGGTGCCAAAATCCCAGAAGCCACGCCACTTGAACGGATGGATTTCCGGGGAGTAAGGACGTGTCGATGCCGGACCAATCCATTCGTCCCAGTGAACTTCGGCCACCCGTTTCGCCCAGGCGGCGCGATCTTCATCGTTGTCGTTCGGAGCTTCCTTGACCTTGATATCAATTCCCTGCGGCCAGACGGGGCGATTGGTCCATACGTGCACATGTGTCACTTCGCCAATGTGGCCGTGCTGAATCAAGGCAGCGCTCTTGCGGAGAATACTGCCTGCCGTGCCCTGGTTGCCCATTTGCGTCACCAGGCTGTTTTCACTCGCAACACTACCGAGCAAGCGAGCTTCCTCGATCGAATGCGTCAGTGGCTTTTGGCAAAAACAGTGCTTGCCCATCCGCATGGCCTCCAGCGCGGCGACCGCATGTGTATGATCAGGCGTGCTGACGGTGACGGCGTCAATCTGGTCGCCCATTTGGTCCAGCATGTCGCGGTAGTCGACAAACTGTTTGGCGTTGGGATGTGATTGCTGGCCCTTTTCCAGAATCGCTTCGTCGATATCACAAACGGCCACAACATCGCCGGTACGTGCGGCGTCGGCCGAATCACTGGAGCCCTTGCCACCAATGCCGATACAGCCGAATTGCACGCGATCCAGCTTGGAGGCGTAGGTGCGTTTGGGTGCCACACCGCCTGCGACCCAAAAGCCGGCTCCGATGGCTGCAGTGGACTTTACGAAGTTGCGGCGAGTGGTTTTGGCTGGCATCGGGTACTCCTGGAACAGTCCGGATCAGCGGCAGTTGACCGCATGAAATGGGGCTTAATGTAGTTTTTTCAGCATAGCGAGCGAGGGCATTTTATTCAACGAAGCGTGGGACCCTTGAGCCGGGCTTCCTGCCCTTCCCGCGGGGCTGCGGAGAGCCTAGTCACCATCGGTCGCAGCGGTATCGAACTTGCGTCGGAACTGGTCGACCAGTTTTTGAATCTCGG
>CAMYKF010000140.1 GCA_947258905.1 uncultured Pirellulaceae bacterium
ACCAGCAGCACGACGACGTAGGCGTTGGGATGATTAGCCAGCACCGAGCGGGCCATGTTTTGCATGAGCATGGTTTTGCCAGCCCTCGGCGGGCTGACGATCAGGCCACGCTGGCCAAATCCGATGGGAGCCAGCATATCGACGACGCGGGTCGACATTTCCGACTCGTTGCATTCCAGGACGATCCGCTGGTTGGGATGCAGGGGCGTCAGTTCGTCAAAGGCGGGCTGTCGCGACGCCAGATCGGGTTCCTGGCCATTGACCGAGTTGATCCGCAACAGGGCAAAGTACTTTTCCGATTCCTTGGGCGGGCGAATCTGGCCGCATACCAGCGAGCCGGTGCGCAGATTGAACTTGCGAATTTGGCTGGGTGACACGTAGATGTCGTCCATGCAAACGCGGTAGTTATGTTCGTTGCTGCGCAGGAACCCGTAACCGTCGGGGAGTATTTCCAGCGTGCCTTCGCCGTACATCATGCCGTGTTCACGCAACCGTACCTTGATCACGCCCAGCACCAGTTCGCTGCGGGACATGTCGTCGGTGTCTTCCACACCTTCGGCGCGGGCGGCATCGGTCAGTTGTTCCAGCGGCATTTGCTGCAGTCGTGTGATGTTGGCCTGATCCACATGACCGTCGCCTTCGGGCGGAGCCTGGTCTGAGTCGAAGTCGTATTCGCTGGCGATCTGCTCAGCCAGGGACAACGGGTCGCCGCCCGATTCCAACTGGCGAATACGCTGGTTAATTTCCGAATTGGACTCGTATCCCGGGTGTCTTCGACCGTGGGAGCGGCGTCCGCCGGGACCGCGATTGGAGCGCCGCGACTTGCCGCGCGTGTCTCTGGTTCTATCCATGTTGTGCTCCCGTATATTTTGAAAAGAAGAACGGGGATTTAATTAAGGTGGGAAGGTTGGTTTGTCTTCCGTCGCTATTGCCGTCGCTTTTTTGGCCTGCTGCCCGTAAACGGAGTGTGGGCCTCAGGTTGCCGGAGATCACGGGGGCGATCGCCGGTGGGCCAGTTACTGACGGGGCAGGTGATCGAACTGCCCGTCCATGCAACTTTCCCAAAATGCCTCCACTTGCCTCGTGGTTTCGTCCAGTGACCCGTTGTTGTCAATGATCACCTGACTGAGCCGCCGTTTGTCCCCGACCGGAGCCTGCCGCGTCTCGCGGGCGTCGAACATTTCGCGAGTCCAGCCGCGGACGCTGGCGCGCTGGCGGCGAGTCTCAAGTTCGCAGTCCACGAAAACCAGCTGGTCGCACATCTGATACCAGCCGGTCTTGACCATGATCGGTGCGTCCAGCACCAGCATGGGACTTGTCCCGGACTTACGTATCTGTTCAATAGCTTGTTGCAACCGCTCGCCGATCAGGGGGTGGGTGATCTCCTCCAGGTGTTTTAGTTGTTGAGGTTGGTCAGGGTCAAACACGATCGCCGCCATTTTGCCGCGATCCACTTCGCCATCCGGTGAAAAAACGGTCTCACCCCAACGCTCACGGATCGCTGTCTTTACAGCCGGCACCTTCAGGACCGAGTGACCGATCTGGTCCGCATCCAGAACAACTGCGCCCAACGCCTTCAACCGATCCGTCACAACGCTTTTGCCACTGGCGATGCCTCCCACAATCCCAATGACAATCATGCAGCGCAAATTTGAACAGGTTGAAGGAAAAGTGTAACGAGCCACGAAAACAGGTCTCTTGTTTGCTCCATCACCTGCTTCGTCGCAAAACCATCGTGCTGCCAAACGGGGAGTCAGGCTGGAGATGGTTGCCGTCGGTCGTGAAAAGTTGTTCTGAACACCAGTTATTCGGTGTCTTCAGTCCGCATACCAACATATCCATTACGCCGTCAATAATCCAATTTCTAATCGGGTTTTCCCGGAAAATCAATTGGTTTCGTGTCCCCCCACGATGGGCCACTTTCCATATCCACACGCAGCGGAACCCGCAGTTCCGCGGCTGAAACCATCGATTCATGAACCAGTTTGGCGGTTTCCACCTGGTGATCCGGATCGAATTCAAAAACCAGTTCATCATGGATTTGCAGCAGTAACCTTGCCGGCACTGCGTCACTGGATAACCTGCGGTCTACCTGAATCATCGCCAGTTTGATGAGGTCGGCGGCCGAACCCTGAATGACCGTATTAATGGCAGTCCGTTCGGCAAAATTCAAAAACCGCGAATGTCCGATCTTGTCCGGATGCCGCACGCCGTCGATACGTCGTCGCCGACCAAGAATGGTCGTCACGACACCGTCGCGATTGGCGCTTGCCAGCACTTCACGCGAGAATTCCGACACCCCCGGATAACGCTGAAAATAGGCGTCTATAAAATCAGCAGCCTCGTCCTTGCTGATACCGATGGATTTGGCCAGCCCAAACGGAGTCTGCCCGTAGATGATTCCAAAGTTAACCGTCTTGGCCGCGCGTCGCATATCGGAGGTCACTGCGTCCAGTGGCACCTGGTTGATCTCGGCCGCAACGGCGGTGTGAATGTCCTGACCGGAACGAAAGGCACCGACCAGCGCCTCATCCTGGCTGAAGTGGGCCAGCATTCGCAATTCGATCTGCGAATAGTCTGCTGACAGTAACAGCCACTCCTGCGGATCGGCCACAAAGGCCTTGCGGATCTGGCGTCCGGTTTCAGTGCGAATTGGAATGTTTTGCAGATTCGGGTCCGAGGAACTAAGTCGTCCGGTTGCTGCCACATCCTGCATGAATGATGTATGCACGCGTCCGGTTTGCGGGTTGATCAGACGGATCAGGGCATCGGTGTAGGTGCTGCGCAATTTCGCAAACTGGCGGTACTCAATAATGCGTCGTGGCAACTCGTGGTCTTCAGCCAGTGTTTCCAGCACATCGACGGCGGTGCTGCGGCCGGTCGCCGTTTTTTTGATCACCGGCAATTTGAGTTCATCAAACAACACGGCAGCCATTTGCTGGGGCGAATCGAGATTGAATTCGCTGCCAGCCAACTCGTAAATCTGCTCGCGCAGTTTGTCGATCTCGGCCGAGAACTCCTTGCTTAGACTCTCCAGCACCTGGCGATCCACACGAATCCCCGTGTACTCCATGTCTGCCAGCACCCGCACCAGCGGCATTTCCAGATCGCGAAACAACTCCAGCAATCCCGCCGCTTCCAGGCGATCGTGCAACAGCTGGTACAGGCGAAACGGTACGTCGGCATCTTCGGCCGCGTAGTCGGTGACCAGGTCGACATGCACGTCATTCATTTGCCGCCGGGATCGTCCGCTGCCGATCAACTCGCTGATCTTGATCGTTTTGTGATTCAGATAGCGGCGTGCCAGGTCATCAATGCCGTGATTGCGTTGACCGGCATCCAGCAAATAATCGGCGACCATGGTGTCGAACAGGTTGCCCCTCGGTGATACGCCCAGACCACGCAATACCACGATGTCGTATTTCAGGTTCTGGCCGATCTTTTCGACCTGGTCGTCCTCCAGTAGCGGTCGCACGAGTTTGATGGCGGTGTCAGCTTCGATATGCGGCTGGCCGGCAGGCGACATCACGGGAATGTACGCCGCCTGACCCGGGCCCCAAGCCAGCGAGAAACCGACCAGTTCGGCAATGCGTGGGTGAGAGGACGTGGTTTCAGTGTCAAAGGCGATCCGCGGAAGTTTCCGCAATCGCTCGACCAGCTGTTTGAGTTCGGCGGGTTCGGCAACCGTTTGATAACTGGTTTCCCAGCGGGTGGGAGCCTGGGCGATGGGCATTTCGCTAATGCGCTTGGCCAGAGACCGGAAGCCGAGCTGGTCGCACAACTCCAACGCGGCCGCCACATCGATGTTGCCGATTCGCGCCGCTTCCCAGTCCGTTTCGATGGGCACCTGGTCTTCCAGACGCACCAGGTCGCGGCTGAGCCGCGCCAATTCGGCGTTGGCCTCGATCTTCTCACGCTGTTTGGCACTTTTCAGCTGGTCGACCTTGCCGAGCAGTCCTTCCAGCGAGCCAAACTGGTCCAGAAACTTTTGTGCGGTCTTGGGACCGATCGAGGGAAGCCCCGGCACGTTGTCGACCGAGTCGCCGACCATGGCCTGAAAATCCACAACCTGATCGGGCCGAATACCCCAGTCGTTCATCAGGGCGGCTTCGTCGTAGATCTGGTTCTTGCGAATGTTGTACAGCTTGACGCGATCAGTGATCAGCTGCCGACAGTCCTTGTCGCTGGTAACGACAAAGCAGCGACCGCCCCGCTCCTGAACCTCCCGTGCGATCGTAGCCATGATGTCGTCGGCTTCGTAATTGGCGATGTCCATCACGGGAATACCGAGCGCATGCAGCAATTCCTGAATCAGCGGAATCTGGCTGCGTAAATTATCGGGCATCGGATCGCGATGAGCCTTGTACTCCTTGTACATGTCATTGCGGAAGGTGATTTCGCTGCGGTCGAAAGTGCAAATCAGGTACGCTGGATTTTTCTTTTCGATGATGTCCAGCACGTCGCGCAGGAAACCGAACACGGCATTGACCGGCTGGCCGGAGGGCGAAGTCATTTCGCCGACGGCAAAGAACACCTGATAGATCAGCGAGTGCGCATCGATCACCCATACCGTCGAGCTCTCGATATCCTGACGCGCCGTGGCCTGTTTGGCAGCCGCTGCGGCTTGCGGGTCGTCGGCCGGCGGTTTATCGGGAGCGACATCGAATTCGAGAAAGGTTTTTTGTCGTGCAGGCGGACTCATGTGTTTGCAACCGTGCGGCGAGCTTTCAGATGGCCAGCCCCCGGAATAAAAAGCGGTTTGAATGGCATAACGCCCGGCCAACCGCGTCGTAAGGGAACTGGCAAAGGGTTTCGTATCTGCTGATTATCCCGTCTGCGCGGCGTGTCGGAACCAGTGGTGATCAACATCTTGTCGGAACAGGGCGGCCCAATGGTCATCAAAATCGTCAGAAACCGGCGCCGAGCAAGGACATGGCCGCCAATCGTGGCCATACGAATTGTTAAACCGGAGGAAAGCAACTTGAGGATCGTCCGGGGCTTGTGACAGCGTGGTTTAATTTGTTTGACACCGTTTTTTGCCGTATCTAGAATCAAAACGGGGGAAAAAGACCCAAACCACCTCTTTCCAGCTGGCTGATTCAGGCAGTGATATCACTCGTTTGATGGCACCTGATCGCCGGTAAACTGGAGTTTCTTTTCCTGTCATTCGATATTGAATCAATCTGCAGTTGTTTTTGACTGCGGCAAATTTGCTTATCAGGAGAACCGTTATGGCGGCTCGCGAGAACCAGGGATACCTGATCGCCGTTATTCTGCTTGTGTTGCTGTCGGTCATTTTGGCGATCGCCACGTTTTTCGGATTCTCCTCAATGATGGAAGCATCCGGGCGAGCTGACGAATTGCAGGCGAGCCTGGATGCCGAACGCAAAGCCAGTCTGGCTTATCAGGCCCAGGGAGATATTCTCAAGGCCTATCTGGGTGTCGAAGGCAAATCGATCGCCGAAGTCCCCACGTCCCAGGAACAACTGAACATGTCGGGTGTGGCAGCCGTGATTGACGAGACGGGCCGCATTACCGAAGCCTACAACACGGACATGGCGAGCTATGTCAACAAGCCGGAGGGTGTCGATCTGAACTATCGCGGCCTGATGCAGGAC
>CAMYKF010000141.1 GCA_947258905.1 uncultured Pirellulaceae bacterium
CACAAAGAATGCCTGATTACCTATGTCAGCACGCAGGGCACCTCTCCGCATATCTACTGTGCAGAGCAATATGCGAGCATGAGTAGCACGCCGCCGAAAAAATAATTTTTTCCGGCAGTGCGGGGCGAGTACTCCTAGGCGAGGAACTTTCCGCCTTGCGGGCGCTGTGCTTCCATCTTCTCAAGCTCCCTGGAGCCCGATATCACAACGTCTGGATCGGGGACAAAATCCAGCTTGTTATCGAGGCGCTCGTAGGGAACGGAATTCAGAATCACTTTCATGACGTTGAGCCGGGCCTGGTGTTTGTCGTTGGAGCGAATTATCTTCCAGGGCGCGTGCGTGGTGTGCGTTCTTTTCAGCATTTCATATTTTACGTTGGTGAAGTCATCCCAGCGTTCCTGTGCCTGCACGTCGACCTCGCTCAATTTCCACTGGCGTAAGGGGTCTGTTTTACGGCGGTTGAAGCGGCGTTCCTGCTCTTCCTTGGTGACACTGAAATAGAGCTTGATCAGGATGGTCCCCTGGCGTACCAGGTCCTTCTCGAATCCGCTGACACCGCGCATGAAGTTTTTGTATTCCGTATCGCTGCAGAACCCGAATACCGGTTCGACCATGGCGCGATTGTACCAGCTGCGGTCGAACAGGACGACCTCGCCACCACGCGGGAACTGCCTGATGTATTTCTGGAAAAACCACTGCGTCTTTTCCTGTTCGGTGGGTTTGCCCAGTGCAACGATGCGGTAGTGTTTCTCATTCATGTAGCGGGTGACGCGGCGGATGGTTCCGCCCTTGCCGGCCGCATCACGCCCCTCGAACAGAATAATCATGCGGGTACGGCTTTCTTCCAGGTGCTGCTGCATCTTGATCAGTTCAGCCTGGTAGGGTTTGAGCTCTTCTTCCCGCCGATAGCGTTGCAGGGCCTTCTTCTTTATTTTTTTCTGTCTCAGGGCCTCCGGATCGAGTTCCTGTGCTTCGATGCCTTGATTCTCCGCCGCAGCCGGTTGATCGGCGCTACTTGCCTCCACTTTTGCTTTCTCTTTCTTCTTCTTCTTTTCGCGGCGGCGGCGCGGAGTCTCACGCTCCGCAACCGGCTCGGGAGAAGCTGCTGGTGATTCGTCGACTGCCTCCGGCTGATCCCAATCGATCACAAGTTCATCTGGGGCGGCATCAGATTTGGCAATCGAGCCACTTTCGCCCGAGAGCTGTTCGGCCGGAGGGACTTCTTCAGGCCCTGCGGCATCAGACTTCAAATTCATTTCTGGCTCTTCTTTGTTCAGGGTGGTCTGGCGTGGTGGCAATTCCGATTCGTCAGGCTCAGGGCCCTCGAATCGTGCCGTGCCAAGGTAGTCATCGATTTCGCTGGCGGTATCGGCACCCAGCTGTTCAACCAGGTCCTGCCAGTGGATATAGCGAGTTGATTCGGTTTTTTCCGACATTTTCGTACCCTGTGGCAAGCGATGGGGTCCGCCAGGACAGCTGGATTGGCGGGGTCTCACCGACAGTATATCGCTTTGCGGGCCGCAGGTTAACGGTGAAGCAAAACAAAAAACCGTCGGCACCCGAAAATGCCGACGGTTCTCTCTCAACGAAACTGTTCGGAAAAACCGACAGTCAATTACCTGCGAAAGCCGCTGGTCATATCCACGTCTGCCGAATGATTGGTAGTCGTGGATGCTTCGCCAAAGAACCGCGTGGTGCCTTCGGCGACTTCGTGCGAGTCGGATTCCTCACACAACAGCTGTGCGCGGAATCGGTGGGAGCCGGCTGTCGATGCGTTGGCACGTATCTTCAACAGGATTTCCTCTCCCGGATCGATTTGGGCGATCGGCGAAAAGGACACCTGACCCGGTGTGATGTCGTTGGCAATGCCTTCAGCCTTGATCGGCTCGACGCCTTCGCTGAAATGCATCACGATGTCCACGTTGCGAGCGGATCGTGTGCCGCGGTTGCGAACGCGAATCTGATACTCGATTTCCTGACCGGTCGGCAGCGGACCCTTGGGGTCCTCGACGATCAGCACGAGGTCTGCAACGGCTTCCACACGAGTCATAAACGCGTGAGTGGCAGCCAGATCGCCGGCACCTCGCGAAGCAGCCTCGATGTTGATCTCTCCGGCTGCCGACATGTTGCAGGTGATCTGGTAAGTCCGCTGATTGCCGGGCGACAACATGCCCACGTTCCAGCGAATACCGCCATCAATCTGCTCGACATTGTCAATGCCCGAGATGAACTCGATGCCCGACGGCAGGGCAATGGCTGCGACCACGTCACGAGCCATGGCGTCACCCTGGTTGGACACCGTCAATTGATACGTGGCGGTGGTGCCCGCGTACTTCATCGGCGGGCCCTGCAGCTGAACGTTCAGTACAGCGCGACGCACGATAATTTCCTTGGTGTCCGAACGGTTCAGATCGCCATCAGCCATCACGGTGGTGGTCAGATCCATGCTGCCTGCCGAACGGGCGATCAGTTCAACCTGAAACTTCTTTTGTTCTTGCGGCTCGATGTTGCCCAGCGTCGCTCGTTCGCCACCAAGGGCTTCGGGCAACATGACTTGCACGTTTTCTGCCGTTCCGGTGCCCGGATTGGAAACCGTTACGTGATACAGTGCTTTCTCGCCGAACTGCACGTCGGTGGGACCGGAAATCTGAATGTTCAACTGGGGCTCGGTTACTTCAACCGTGGCACGACCCTTGATCGGAATGAACGTCCATTCAACATCCATGTCAAACGTACGTGGTTCACGAGGAATCACATCGATGACGATTTTTTCAGTCGTTCCCGCTTCCACGATGGGGATTTCCCAAACGATCTTCGGATCGTTAACACCATCAGTCATTTCCCGCGAACCGGTCGTGGGAACTGAAGTGCTGATCTCAACCCACTCGGGGAAATTGATTCCCACGACAATGTTTTCGGCCCGGTGATTTTCCATGTTTTGCACGACAATCTCGTACTGGGCCATTTTGCCTATCGAGATTTTCTCGGGACCAATCGAGTTGACGTTCAGTTTCGGTCCATTCGATTGAATCAGGGCACCCTGTTGCTGAATGGGCTCCTCGGTGATCGGAGCGGCGAAGTCCTGAGTGCCGGGCATCTCAGCAGTCGAGGCTGCCGGAGTTTCCAGTGTCTCGGTCGTTTCGATCGGTTGCGAACGAAGCCAATTGGTTTGATCGGTGTGTGCCGAAGTGTGTTGCACCTGAGTGTCCTGCATCGCAGGTTCGGCCATTGGCATGCCTGCCGTTTGAGCGGTCATGCGCGGCAACTGAACAGCGGCCGGAGGTACCGGAGTCTGCTGCGTCTGCGGCATGGTCTGCGTCTGCTGCATCTGTTGAGCCGGTTCTTCCTGCACAGGGAAACTGTTGTCCGGTGTGGCAGGAGTCGTCGCCGGTGCTGCGGCGGCCGGTGCTGAAGTGCCACCCAGTATCGACGGCACGGTCACGTCATCTTCCTGATAACTCACCTGACGGACGTTGCCGCTGGCGGGAGCTGTCGGTGGAAGATATTGAGGAGGCTTGGCAACCTGCTGGCCAGCTTGGGCCGGTGGCTGAAAACCTGATTGAGCCAACGATTCGCTGGCGATGAAAGCCGCCAACATGGCGACCAACACGATTGTCGAGAGAGTTTTTGTTTTGCGCATTTCTTTCTGCCTGATTGGTCCTGAATAGACTTCTTTCGCCTTATCGACAATTTGGGTCGTCGGGGTTAAACCGAAATCGGAAAGAATTCCGGTTTTGGCGAAGAGGCAGACAGGGCAATTTGTGCCAGCTGGCATTCGCGATGCCAGCGAAACGCCGGTGCGGGCCCGCTTAACGCACGTCGGCCCCAACCACGGCTCGCGTGCGCATGATCTTGTCGTGCAGACTGCTGCCGCGAACCGCCAGACCGTAAATGCCGTCAGCGGCAAAGAACAATGCGCCAATTGCTGGCACGACGATGTCAGCAAACGGGATCAGCATTCCCAGCAAGGCTCCAATGGCTACGCTCCAAAATACCGCCATGCGGAGCAACGAACGCAGCAGCATCGTTTGACGCATAGGGACCAGGCCGTATTGATTGACGACATTGACGTGCATTAACTCACGACCCAGCGACTGCCGCCACCAGTACACGACCACCGTGTAAACGATCAGCGCGGGCGCCAGAAACAGATTGCCTGGATTTCCGGTTGGCACGAACCATCGTAGAGCCTGAAACAAGAGAAGAACCGGGATCGCCAGCAGCGCGACGGTTGCAAAGTCAATGGCGACGGCGACGGCACGGGGCACGACGCGGGCCGGCTGGCGCGGCCCCGGCAAAATCGTTCGTAGCAGACCGCCCAGTTCCTCGTAGCTTTCGAAACGCTGTTCGGGGTCCTTGTCCAACAATTTGGCCAGCACCGTTTTCCAGCGACCCGGCAAATGGTCCGGCCATGGTTCGGGGAAAGTGACCTCAGTCGAATCGTGCACGTCCGACCACTGCTTCAGCGTGCTGCCGGACAACTGAACGGGTAGCCTGTCAAACGTCATTTCAAACAGGGTGACGCCCAGAGCGTACATGTCGGACTGGATACTGGGAGCCCCGCCACTCAACAGTTCGGGTGCCAGATAATTGGGCGTGCCACCAAATGTCCCGGCCTCACGCGTATCGTCCAGCGTCGCCATGCCGAAATCAGACAGCTTGACATTGCCATTGGACAGCATCATCAGGTTCTGGGGTTTGATGTCGCCGTGCACAATTCCCATTTGCGCGGCGGTATCCAGTGCGCTGGTGATGCGGATCGCGGTCCAGCATAGTGTCTCGTACGGGATTTCTCCCTGGCGGATCAGTTCGGCAACGTCGAAGCCATCGATCAGTTCCATGGCAAGAAACGGAATCCGGCCTTCGCGACCGACGTAATAGATCGTGACGATGTTGGGATGATTGACACGAGCCTGGGCGATGGCTTCGTGCATCAGACGTTGCTGGCCGGCGGCATCGTATTCGCGATGGGCCGATCCCTGAATGACCTTGACGGCCACATACCGTTGCAACGACGTATCAAGCGCCCGGTACACGTGACCCATGCCACCCCTGCCCAGCGGCTCAATGACTTCGAAGTGGCCCAGTTGTTTGCCGATAAAGTCATCGTCGACGTGTTCGGCATCCGCGGGCGGCACTTGATCGCCAAATCGCGTCATCGTCATTGACAGCGGCGACAGGGTGACTCCGGCCGGAATCACGCGCTGGCACTGATCGCACCTGCCTCCCTTGATCGGGTCGATTTCAATATCGTTTCCGCAGGGACAGCGATACAAGGGACGTGTCGCCTGCGAAAGCGGTTGAGTTCGTTTAAATTCCATGCGGAAAACGTCTGCCCTGATCATTCGTGCACAAGCTCATTTTACTGCAAGACCCATGTTGAAGCTATCAACGTGCGGTTATCATCGGTCGCGATATTCGTGTGATCGTTTTATTGTCCAGCCATTGTTGTTCGTTTTATGACTGCCACTGTCACATGCTTTGTGGTTGACAAACCGGATCAGCAAATCAGCAGAGGGATTCGCACTTGTGAATTGCCGGATCAGCCTTCGGCCGATGTGCTAATCGATGTCCAGTACTCGGCGCTGAATTACAAGGATGCTCTG
>CAMYKF010000142.1 GCA_947258905.1 uncultured Pirellulaceae bacterium
CTCAACTCGATGAACCACAGTGGCAGATAAGCACCCAGCAGGTCCATACGCGCGGCTTCGACCGGCAGGGCCGCGCCGAACAACATGCACACGCCCGCAAAGAACACGATCACGGCCGCAATTCGTGGCGCAATGTCCGGAGTCCACACGCCGAGAAACGAAAACGCCTTTTTCAGGTGCTCCCGTTGCGTCAGTAATTCGTGGGCGCCCAGCATCCCGATACCGATCACCATAGGCGTCAAATAGAAGATCAGCCGATAGGCCATCAATGACGCAAACAATTCCGGTTCGGCTTCGGGCGATGGAGCCAGCAGCGTAATCAGGCACAATTCCAGCACGCCCAGTCCGCCAGGAACTTGCGTCACAAACACGGCCACCTGGGCCAGCAGAAAGATCCCCACGAATTTAAAATAGCTGATCTCGATCGACTCGGGCAACAACACGTAGACAATCGCGGCGGCTACCAACAGGTCGATGGCGGCGACGATGTATTGCATGACCGACAGGCCAAATGGTGGTGGATGAAACTCCTTGGTCCAGAGCTTCAGCGGCTTGCCGATAAAGCTGACCGCCAGATAGCCAATCGCCAACACCGTCAGGATGATGCCCAACGGCCGTGTCGTTTTCATGGGCAGCGAAATGGCTTCGGGAATTTCCAGCGGCGCGATCAGGAAAACCACGCCCGACAGCGCGAACAGCCCGATCCAGAACGTGATCGCCAGGATGAACAGCAGCGTTACGATTTCCGCCGCCGACAATCCCCATGTCGAATACAGCCGGTATCGGATCGTGGAACCGCCAAACAACAAACCGAAATTGTTACCCACCGAATAGCCCAGGAAGGAAGCCAGCGCCACTCGGCCAAATTTCATCGGATGCCGGATGTACCAGATCCCCAGCCAGTCGTAGCAAACCAGAATCGCGTAATTGGCAAGGGTGAAAAAGATGGCCAGGGCCAGTTTCCAAACCGGGATGGCCAGCAACCCTTCCTTGAATTGCTGCAGGCTGTACTCTTTCAGTTCAAGGTGCAGAAACCACAGCGCAGCGACTAACATCACCAGAACAAACACCGGTCCCGCCCAGGCTTTCAGGTGTTGAAACCGTGTCTTGATTTCCGGTTTGTCCAAGGTGTTCCTTTAACCTTTACCGTGCCTGTGCCAGGTCCCGGATCCCCGTTCGCCGCGAGCCACCACCCAATCTGCCGGTATCGTCCCAAGAAACCGGCCACGGGGTCAAGCGGATTGGCCAACCGCAAACGACGGGCAAGTCGTTCCATTACCGCCCACCGGTCTGTGCCACATTCGCCCGCGGGTCGGCGTCTCTCGTGGCGGCGGCGTCGGCCATTTCGAAAGGGGCTGATCACGTGATACAATGAGTATTGACGAACTGCAGTGTGTCTCTCCGGTCACCAGCCGATTCGCTAACGTCACGGAGCGAATGCTCTGAGCCAACTTGAGCTTGAATGCGCCTATATCGCCATGAATTCCTTGCGATCATCGAATTATCACCGCGCCGGTTCACTTGCCAATACTACCCTGATCATGCTGCCGCTGGTTTCACTGGCCTGGCTGATTTGTGGTCTGTACTCTGCCCTGCCAAATGCTCCCGCCCCTGTTCAGGAAGAGGTGACCGAGGGTCCCAACCTGATCGAGAATGCTTCGCTGGAGGAAGTCCGTAACGGGTTGCCAGCCGGCTGGACCCAGTCGACGTGGAGCGGTAATCCGGTCTTTGAAATCGAAGAGTCATTTGCGCGATCCGGTGAGCGTTGCGTGAAGATCCACTCGGAAGAGGGTGCCGACGCCAGCTGGAGCTTTCACGCCAGGCTGAAACCAAACACCCGTTACCGACTGAGTGCGTGGATCAAGACCGAGAACATCGACGCCGGAGGGTATGGCGCCCAGTTAAATTTGCACCAGCTGCAACACGAAGGCAAAACCGAGGCGATTCGCGGGACGCACGAATGGCGGCAAGTCACCAGTGAGTTCGACTCGGGCCCGCACGATACGCTGCTGGTCAATCTGCTGTTCGGCGGTTGGGGCCGTGCCACCGGCACCGCCTGGTTCGACGACGTGCGACTGGTGGAACTCAGGGAACCCGCCATGCCCGTGCTGGCTCGTGACGCGGCCGGGGAACTGTTCGAGACACGCGTGTTGCCCGTTCTCAGGGAACACTGTTTTTCCTGTCACGGTGAAGGCGACAAGGTGCGCGGCGGACTGGTGATGACCAATCGAGCTGACCTGATCGCCGGCGGCGATTCGGGCGAGGCCATCGACCTGGAATCACCCGAGGACAGTCTGCTGCTGGAAGCCATCACCTACGACAGTTACGAAATGCCGCCGGATGGACAATTGCCCGACGCTGACATCGAGGCCATCACCCAGTGGGTCCGCGCCGGTGCGCCATGGAAAGGCACCGAGATGGCCCGCGACGTCGATGAAAATCATGCGGGCGTGCCCCAGGTCAACGAGGAAACGAAACAGTGGTGGTCCTATCAGCCAGTACCGCGACCCCAGCCGCCCGCTCTTGACGACCCGTGGGTGCAGAACGAAATCGATGCCTTCATTTTGAAAAAGTTGGACAACGCAGGACTTCAGCCCAATCCGCAAGCGGATCGTCGCGCGCTGATCCGCCGCGCTTGCTATGACCTCACCGGCCTGCCGCCCGAGCCGGATGAAATCGCTTCATTCGTCGCCGATGACTCGCCCGATGCCTGGGAGAATCTGGTTGATCGACTGCTCGCATCGCCTCAATACGGCGAAAAATGGGGCCGGCACTGGCTGGATATCGTACGTTACGCCGAATCCAACAGTTACGAACGCGACGGCACCAAGCCCTTCGTCTGGCGTTACCGCGATTACGTGATTCGCGCCTTCAACGATGACAAGCCGTACGACCAGTTCCTCATCGAGCAACTGGCCGGGGACGAAATGAACAACGTGACGCCCGAACGCATTATCGCTACCGGCTATTACCGGCTGGGCCGCTGGGACGATGAACCTGTCGACCCCAAACAGGCCTGGTACGACGATATGGACGATGTGCTGGCCACGACCAGCCAGGCCATGCTGGGCATGACCATCAACTGTGCCCGCTGTCACGATCACAAGATTGATCCCGTGCCACAGGCGGACTACTACCGCATGTTGGCTTTCTTCCGCAACGTGCGTCGTTACGGCGTGCGGGCTCACGAAACCGTGGTGGATGCGTCGGTACGGGTCATTGCGCCGCAGGAAGCCCGGGAGAAGTACCGGGCCGAGATGGAGCAATACCATGCGGACGTGCAGGACAACCGGCGGGCGCTTGAGGTGATTGAGGAAATCGTCAAGGAAGACTTCATTCCCGTCGAACACGAGGAATTCAAGCACGAGATGAATCGCGTGCGACTGGTGCGAGCTCGGGCGGGCAAGGTCATTACCAACGAGCAAGCCGACCAATACGCAGCCCTGTTCGAGGAAATGAAACGTCTGCGACGCAGCAAACCCGCCGCGCTGGAGTCGGCCTTGTGCGTCAAGGAAACGGGCGTCGACCCGGAAGATACTTTCGTGCTGGTGCGTGGAAATCCGCACGTGGAGGGAGAACAAGTCGACCCGGGATTCCCGTCGGTGCTCTCGCCACCCGAACCGGAAATCGAAGTCCCGGTCGAAGGCCAGTCGACCGGGCGTCGCATGGCACTGGCCCGCTGGATCGCCAGTCCCGACAATCCGCTCACGGCCCGCGTGATGGTCAATCGGATTTGGCAACACCATTTCGGCCGCGGCATCGTACGCTCGTCCAGTGACTTTGGATTTCAGGGGACTTTACCCACGCATCCCCAATTGCTGGACTGGCTGGCCAGTGAGTTTGTCGCACGTGACTGGAGCATCAAGGCCATGCACAAACTGGTCATGATGAGTGCGGCATACCGCATGTCATCAGCCTTCAGTCAACAGGCGTACGACGTCGACCCGCTCAACGACAACTTCTGGCGTTTCGATATGCGTCGCCTGACGGCCGAGGAAATCCGCGATTCCATTCTCGCCGTCAACGGGACGCTGAATCGCGACTCGATGTTTGGGCCCGGTATTTTTCCGAAACTGCCCGACGAGGTATTGCAGGGGCAGTCGATGCCGGGCCAGGGCTGGGGCAAATCTTCGCGGCAGGACAGGAACCGGAGAAGCGTTTACATCCACATCAAGCGATCGTTGCCGGTGCCGCTGATGGCCAGTTTTGATGTCGCCGATCCCGATTCACCCTGCCCTGTTCGTTTCAACACCGTCCAGCCCACGCAAGCGCTGGGCATGATCAACAGCCAGTTCATCGCTGAACAAGCCACGGCATTTTCCAAATATCTGAAGCTGGAGGTGCCCGACGACTTGCGTGGACAAATCAGTCTCGCACTGACCCGGGTCCTGCAACGCGAACCAACGACAACCGAAATCGATCGTGGCGTGGCCTTTGTCAACCACGTTCACACGACGGGCACCGACCCTGAGCAAGCCTTAAAGCAGTTCTGTTTAATCGCCCTCAACCTTAACGAGTTCCTGTTTCTCGACTGATCGATCATGAGCACTCGAAACTTTTGCGGCCGAACACGACGCGAATTCATGTGGCAGGCTGGCGGCGGCTTTGCCGGCACCGCGCTGGCTGGATTGCTGGGCAACAGCTTCTTTGCCAACCAAACGCTGGCCGCCAACGGCATCGACGAGTGGGAGAACCCGCTCGCTCCCCGGCCGCCGCATTTTGCGCCCAAGGCCAAATCCGTCATCTTCCTGTTCATGTACGGCGGTCCCAGCCACATCGACACGTTCGACTACAAGCCGGCAATGATCGGCATGGACAACAAGACGGTGAAGGTCAAAACGTTTGGCCGCGGTGGGCACAAGAACGAAGGCCGCATCGTCGAACCACGCTGGAAGTTCAATCAATACGGTGAATGCGGCAAGTGGGTCTCTGACCTGTTTCCGCACGTCGCTCAACACGTCGACGACATCGCCTTTATTCATTCCATGACCGCCGACTCGCCCATTCACGGCAGCGCCATGCTGCAGATGAACAGCGGCGAGATCCTCAGCGGCAGTCCCTGTCTTGGCTCGTGGCTGAATTACGGTCTGGGCAGTGAAAACGAAAACTTGCCGGGATTCGTAGTCATGCTCGACAAACGAGGTGGTCCGATCAGCGGGCCCAAGAACTGGTCGTCGGGTTACATGCCGGCCACCTATCAGGCCACCGTGATGCGTTCGACCGGCTCACCCATTCTCGACTTGCAGCCCCATGGCATGAGCAAACAGGAGCAACGCCGGCTGCTGGACACGTTGCAGGAGTACAACCAGGAACATCTCGCCGCCCGCGTTGAGAATACCGACCTGGCCGCGCGGATCGCCAGCTACGAACTCGCGTACAAGATGCAGGCCTCGGCCCCCGAAGCGGTCGACCTCAGTCAGGAATCGGAAAAGACCAAAAAGCTGTACGGGCTGAATCACGAAACGGCTTCGTACTTTGGTCGTCAATGCTTGTTGGCTCGACGACTGGTCGAGCGGGGCGTGCGATTCATCCAGATTTATTCCGGTGGCAATCACAACGACGCCAACTGGGACGCCCATGGTGACTTGAAG
>CAMYKF010000143.1 GCA_947258905.1 uncultured Pirellulaceae bacterium
ACTGGAAATCAAGTTGATGGTGCAAACGCTATTTTAACCGTCCGTGGCGACATGCGAACCGTGCTTTTTGGCTCGATTCCTGCTGGAGGTATGAAGAGTGAGTGACGCAATCAGTGTAAAGAAACGCGACGAGACCGGTACGTTGAGGATGCGTCGCTTGCGCAAAGCTGGCCAGGTCCCAGCGATTTTGTACGGTCATGGACGGGAAAATGTGTCGCTGGTGCTCGATGTGCGGGACATTAAGAAAGCAGTTCACGCCGGTCGCCATATTGTGGAGTTGACCGGCGATGTCTCGGAAAGTGCCTTGATCAAGGAAGTGCAGTGGGATGCCCTGGGCACCGATATCCTGCACCTCGATCTGGCGCGTGTTGACGCTTCGGAATCGGTTGAGGTAACCATCGCGATCGATTTTCGGGGTGTGGCACCTGGCACCCGGTCTGGCGGCATCGTCAAACACGTAATGCACGAAGTGGAAGTCCGCTGCCCGGCCAACCAGCTGCCCGAGCATCTTGAGGTCAGCATCAATGAACTGGAACTCGATGACGTAATCACGGCCGGTGATATTGCCCTGCCTGCGGCCGCTGAATTGACCGGCGATCCGGGCGAAGTGGTCGTCACCTGCGTGGCACCCACCATCGTGGAAGAGCCGACCGAGGAGGAGGCCGCTGCGGCAGCTTTCGCCGAGCCGGAGGTCATCGGACGCAAGGCAGAGGACGAAGAGTCCGAAGGCGGCTAATCGTAATTCGTGCCGTGATCGCATCGTTGTTGCCGGCCCGGGTCGTCAGGGGATTCCCCGATGAAACTGATTACAGGACTTGGCAATCCGGGCCCGAAGTATCGCAAAACGCGGCATAATGTCGGTTTTCGGGTAATTGCCGAGTTGCATCAGCGTTTTGGTCAGCCGCGGCCTTCGTCGAAATTCGAAAGCGAGTTTGTGCAGGTCACCGTCGGCGAGCACAAGGTCCTGTTGCAGAGTCCTCTGACGTTTATGAATCTCAGTGGCCGCGCCGTCCGCGGGCTGATGGATTTCTACAAAATTCCCGTCAGCGATATTCTCGTGGTTTGCGACGATTTCCATCTGGCACTGGGCAGACTGCGATTTCGGCCCGGTGGCTCGGCCGGCGGCCAGAATGGGCTGAAAGACATTATTCAGCGGCTGGGAACCCAGGATTTCTCGCGGTTGCGACTGGGTGTAGGGACGCCGCCGCAGGGTCGCAACGTGTCGAATTACGTGCTCAGCCAATTCCGGGAAGATGAGCACTCGCAAATCGAAGAGTCCATCCGGCGTGCTGCCGATAGTGCACTGGTGTGGGTGGAACACGGCGTTCAGGAATGCATGAACCGGTTCAATGCCGACCCCAACAAACCACCCAAACCACCGAAAAAACCACGGTCGGAAACGGGCGGGACCGACAAGGGGAATCAAGCCGACTCAGTTGACAATCGAGGGCCGGAGAATCCTGCATCCGGCTCCGGGGACGATATTCCCCCTGCCCTGATTTGAACGTTGGCCATCAAGCAGGTCGCGGACCGTTGGGGCGGTGGACCAGACTTGTCCCGCCCGCGCAAAAACTCAAAGATAGGCATGCCAGACGGGTCGTAATTGTGTACACTGTGGTGGCTTGGAAAAGAGGGATTTTCTCCGAGGCCCTTCCGCCTGAAGCGCTGGTGTGCTGACTCTCTGCAGTCGTTTCGTCGTCCAGGCAACCCAACACGATCAGGATGGTTTGACAGTTTAAATTGGCAGTAATTGGCAGTGTTCATCGGCCGTTGGTTTTCGAGAACCACGGATGACCCGCTGCCGGAGCCCGGGCTCCGATACATTCCCAGGAGAAAGATTTTGGCCAACAACGTTTACGAGTGCATGTACATTCTGGATGCCAACGCCTACGCGCGTAATCCGGGCGGGGCATCCGAGACCATCCAGAAGATGGTGAACCAGGTCGGCGGTGAAATGTTGGCCAGCCGATTGTGGAACGAACAGAAACTGGCGTTTCCCATCAAGGGACGCTACAAGGGCGCATACTGGCTGACCTACTTCCGTGCCGATGGCTCCAAATTGGGAGAATTCAATCGCGCTTGCCGGTTGTGTGATATCGTGCTGCGGCACCTGGTGATCAAGATCGATGATCGACTTGTGAATACCCTGGTGGCTGCCGCCAAAGGCGAACCAGCTCCGGAGGAGCCCGATAAGCCGGGCGATGCGGACAAAGGCAAAACCGCCGGTGATGCCGGTGATGAAACCAAAGAAAAGGAAACCGCGGCGGTTGATGGCTAACCATTTCCGGTGAGGTAATCTCATGGCCAGTTTTAATCGAGTAATACTTGTCGGCAATTTGACTCGCGACGTCGAATTGCGCTATACGCCGCAGGGCACTCCGGTGACCGAGATCGGTATGGCCGTCAATGACCGGGTCAAACGCAATGATGAATGGACGGACGAAACGACCTTCGTCGACGTCACCCTGTGGGGCCGCACTGCCGAAGTGGCCAGTGAATATCTGGGCAAAGGCTCGTCGGTGTTGATCGAGGGACGCCTGAAGCTGGATACCTGGGAAGACAAAAACGACGGTCGCAAAAGGTATAAATTGCGAGTCGTCGGCGAGCGTATGCAAATGCTCGGAGCGCGCAGGGAAAAGTCCTCCGGTAGCAGTTCCGGCGATGATTACAGCGAATCAGTTGCCGAATCGGACTTTCAGGCCGATGCGCCCGCCCCGCCCCGCGATAACATCCCCTTTTGAAATCCCGGCCTCCAATACAAAACTATCCTGACAGCACAGGAATTCCCATGACCAAAACAAGGAAGATGAAGAAGCCGCGTCGTTCTCCCAAAGGCTTCAAGCGTTTGCCCACCGGGCCCAATGGCGGTGTGGAATTGCTGCTGATCCAGAGCGTGGAACACCTCGGCACCCACGGTGATGTCGTGGAAGTCAAATCAGGTTACGCCAACAACTACCTGATTCCCCAGGGGCTGGCCACCGTGGCTACCGATCATCACAAGCGGATGGTCGACAAGCACAAGGAAAAGCTGGCCCAGATCGCCCGCCTGAAACTCAAGGGATTTGAAGATCTGGCTGCAGAGATTGAAAAGCTCAGCCTGACCATCGAAGCCAATGCCAACGAGGAAGGCCATTTGTACGGCAGTGTCGGCGCTGCCGAAATCGTCAACGCCATGAAGCAATCGGCCATCTCGGTCGGTCAGGAACAAATCCGCCTGGAAGGCGTACTCAAGGAACTCGGCCTCTACACCGTCAAGGTGCGGCTGCACCAGGATGTGGATGCCGACTTGAAGGTGTGGGTCGTGCCCTCGGTCGAAGAAGGCGAATCCGACAAATCGTCGGGCGACCAGTAATCGTCACGCCGCGTCCGCTATTTCAACATCAAACGTTCAACATTTCCCGGTTGCGTTAAATCCGGACTTTGAACATTTGTTAACACGGGCAATTCTGGCTATTCAACTGGCAACTGGCGACTCAAAACGGAGTGTCCGCCCTGTCCCGGACACCCCTTTGCCGTGGACTCAGGCTGACCGATAATCGGGCCTGTCAGTAGCGGTTGCGTTGATGGAATCGACACAGCCGCTTTTTCGCCGCGCGACGGTTTCTGCCGAGTGGCGATGACCTGTTTGCATGGAATCCGCAGGGTCAATTCTGATGGCGGGTACTCAGGGAGAATGGATGATGGAATCAACGCCGGGCACACGATACGACTCCGCGCGACGACGCAAGCCCCGCGACAATAAACAGCCCGATATCGCCACGCTGCTCGACCGCCAGCCACCTTACAGTCAGGAAGCGGAAATCGGTGTGCTGGGCAGCATGCTCCTGCTGCCGACCAATGTCGATGAGGTGGCCACGGGTTTGCGTGCCGGCGATTTCTTCTTCGATGCCAATCGCTTGTTGTTCGAACACCTTGTCGACATGCGCAATTCGGGCAAGAACATCGACATCACGCTGCTTGCTGAACGGCTCAAGGACAAGGGCGATTTCGAGCGAATTGGCGGTGCGGCCTACATAGCCCGGATCCTCGATCAGGTGCCCAATGCCGCGCACGTTAACTACTACGCCAACATCGTGCGTGAAAAATCCACGGTGCGCAAAGTCATCGAGGCCACGACGGACATCCTGCAGGAGGCTTACGACGTCGAGCAGGACCAGGCCGAGAAACTTTTGTCCTCCGCTGAGGAACGGATTTTTTCCATCGGCGAATCCAGCAACAAGAATGCCACCGCGGGCGGCGTCAAGGAAATCTTCCTGATGGCGCTCGAGCGATTGGATGCGAAGATGCGGGGCGAAAACCCGGAAGGCATTGTCGAGACCCATTTCCACGATCTCGATGACAAACTGGGTGGCCTTCGCGCGTCGGAACTGATCATTCTGGCGGCGCGCCCCAGTATGGGCAAAACGGCATTTGCCATGAACATCGCCGAAAACGTTGTGCGCTACTCAAATTCGCCCGTGTTGTTCGTCAGTCTGGAAATGGCGGCGATCGAGTTGATCGAGCGCCTGTTGTGTTCCGTCGCCCGTGTGGACAGTCATCGCTTGAGAAATGGCAGCATCAACAAGGAGGAACGCATTCGGCTGAAGGAAAAGGCTTCCGAGTTGAGCAGTGTTCCGTTGTTTGTCGATGATTCGCCCAGTCGCACGGTGGCCGAAATTGCTTCTACAGCCCGCCGTATCAAGCGGCGCACCGGGGAACTTGGCCTGATCGTCGTCGATTATTTGCAGCTGATCGAGCCCGAACAGTCCTCGGATCCGCGTCAGGAACAAGTGGCCAAGATTGCCCGACGGCTCAAGGGGCTGGCCCGCGAACTCAAGGTACCGATTCTGTGCCTGTCGCAACTCAACCGCCAGGCCGATGACAAGGGCAACCGTCCCAAGATGAGTCAATTGCGCGAATCAGGAGCGATCGAGCAGGATGCCGACGTTGTCATGTTTGTGCATCGCGAGGAGTACTATCTCAAGCACGACCCGGTGGCACAGGCGGAAGTCGCCGGGCAGGCTGAAATCATCGTGGAAAAGCAGCGTAACGGACCTACGGGACCGGTTTATATGAGCTGGCTGGCCAAATACACGCGATTTGAGGACAAGGCACACAACCGGCACGAGGAGCTGGATGAGGTTTCCGAAGGAGCATGGATCCCCTGATCGGCCTGGTCTGCGGGCGTTCAGAGCACGGGTTTTTCGGCGTTCACGCAAAATGCTTTACGCCAGGCGGCTGAATGCGAATAATGAGTGTTCTCATTTTCAAATGCCGCCACGGTCAACGGTATGAACACGCTGCAGATTTTCCACGATGTCACGGTCTATGACGAACTGGAACCTTGCCCCTACCTGCGAGACAAGACGGCTCGCTTGCCGCTGCAGGTGCCCAGCCAGCGTGTTTCACATGCGGAAACCGACCAGCGTCTTGCGATGGGCCAGCGGCGCACCGGCGAATTCGTTTACGCAACCCGCTGCCCCGGATGTGATTGCTGCGAGCCAATTCGACTGTCTGTCAGCAAAGTCAGGCTGTCACGAACCCACCTCAGGAACCTGCGCAAAAATGACGCCTT
>CAMYKF010000144.1 GCA_947258905.1 uncultured Pirellulaceae bacterium
TGGTGCCGACCTGCGCACCGAGTCGGTGGGCATTGTTTTTCAGGCGGATGATGAAGAGCTGTTGAAAAAGACTGCGGGAGTCGTGTTGGGCTTTGTCAAAAACAATGCCGGCGAAGACGCCTTTGAGGTTCAGGACTATCGCAGCGGCAAGTTTGCGGAGTTCGATGATTTCCTGATCGCCCGTTTCGGCACGTGGTTCATCGTGGCCAACAATAAGAAGTTTGCCAAACGCATGGCCGACAACCTGCTGGACGGAGTGGTCGGGGATGCCCGCCTTGAGGATGTACTGGCTTCCAGTGCGATTTACGCCACTTCTGCCGATTCGCAGTCGCCAGCCGATGATGCATGGGCCTTTGTCGACCTGAAAACGATTCGCGAGGCCGGCGCGGCACGCGAGTTGTTCGCAGGAACCACGGACAACCCGGGTGTTGAACTGCTGTTTGGCGGCATCCTGGAAGCCATTGAGGACGCCGATTTCGCCGCCGCGGCCATGAGATTCAACGAGCAGACGCTGGCGGTGAAAGCACTCATTCCCTTTGACGCTAAATCGTTTCGCGAAGCCCGCGAGTTCTTTTTCGGCAACCAGTCCCTGGGTCGCGCACCGTTGCCCCTGGACATTCCCGATTTGCTGGGACAGGTTGTAGCGTATCGTGATCTCGGCAGCTGGTGGCTGTCCAAGGAAGATCTGTTTCCGGAAAACGTGATCGCCCAGCTGGCACAGGGCGACAGTCAGTTGTCGACCGTGTTCGGCGGCGTGGATTTTGGACAGGATGTTTTGGGAGCGCTGCAGCCGGGAATGCGAGTCCTGGTCAAAAGCCAGGAATATCGGGAAGAAATAACTCCCGATATCCAGATCCCGGCGTTTGCCCTGATGGGTCGATTGCAAAATCCAGACGATGCCCGCCGCTTTCGCGTTTCGTTCCAGAGTCTGATTGGGTTTCTGAACATCAATTCCGGCCAGCAGGGTCGTCCAATGTTCGAGATAATGACGACGAAGGAAAACGGTATCCAGCTGACTGGCGGCGAATACATGCTGGAAAATGATTCGATGAAGGGCCTGATGCTGTACAACTTTTCGCCCGCCATCGCCTTTCAGGATGATTACATGATCATTTCCAGCACCACAGAATTTGCCCGTGAACTGGCCGAAGCATCCAGACATCTCAAGGATGAAACAACGGCTTCCGATTCCAATACGTTGCTGACGATGAATGCCGCGGCGATCAAGCAACAATTGCTGGTCAATCGCGAAGCGCTGGTGGCCCAGTCGATGGTGGAAAGCGGCAAGACCAGGGACCAGGCGGCCGCCGAGATTGATCTGGTGCTGGGGTTGATGGACTACCTCAAGGACGCCCGGGCCGATTTTCGCGTGGAACCCGAGCAGATGGTGCTGGACGTGCAAGTTCAGTTCGAAACAGCACGTTAACAAGGTTGCCCTCCACCAGCAGGTTGGGACGTACGGTTCCCCCGCGCCGGAGGGCAGATCGTCGGGTTGCGGAATGACGTGTTCAAGCCGCGAATGCGGCTTCAGTCCCGGCGCGCCGGGACGGGCATCAGCCCGCAGATATTGTCATTCACAGTTTGATAGCCGTGAACGCGGCGACAGCGAACGACAGGTAATCGCCATGACTATGACCATCGGTCTTCGACATATCGACCCCCGCGACGCGTGGTCCCGCTGGCAACCCACCGACGGACAACCCTGGGATCATCGCATGGCAGCGCACTTGTTACGGCGTGCCGGGTTCGGTGTTTCACCGGCTGAACTAAATCGCTGTGTCGAGCTGGGTTTTCAGGGAACCGTCGATGCCCTGTTTGACCGCTCGGCTGAACAGACTTTCGACGACGAGATGAAGCCGATCGAGCGAGTGCTGGCCAGTTCCCAGGACCCGCAGCAACTGGCCTCCTGGTGGCTGCTGCGAATGCGGCAGACCCCCTGTCAGTTGCTGGAAAAAGCCACCCTGTTCTGGCATGGTCATTTTGCGACGGGCGCAGAAAAGGTGCAAAATGCCCGCGCCATGCTGGCCCAGAACCGCCTGTTGCGGGAGTACGCCCTCGGCAAATTCGAACCGATGGTGCAAGGCATCTCGCGCGATGTGGCGATGCTGATCTACCTGGATTCTGAAGACAATCGAAAGACGCGACCCAACGAAAATTATGCCCGGGAACTAATGGAGCTGTTTTGCCTGGGGCCCGGCAATTACACCGAACAGGACATCAAGGAGATCGCTCGTTGCTTTACCGGCTGGCAAGTTTATCGTGGCGCGTTTCGGTTTAATCGTTACCAGCACGATCGGGGCGAAAAAGACTTCCTCGGACAAAGCGGCAATTTTTCCGGAGAACAAGCCGTGCGAATTGTGCTCGATCAGCCGGCCGCGCCGAGGTTTCTGGCCCGTAAACTGATTCGCTTCTTCGTGATTGATGATCATCCGCTGGACGACGCCTTCATCGAGCCGATTGCCACACAATTGCGAGACAGTGATTTTGATCTGGGATTGGCTATTCGCACGATTCTGGAAAGCAAGTTCCTTTATTCCGACGAGGCGATCGGCGGCAAGGTCCGTAGTCCGGTGGAAATGGCGATCGGGATGCTGCGGTTCCTGGGTGCCTCGGTCAACATGAACGAGTTGCGTGGCCGATTGCTGACACTGGGACATCTCCCCCTGTATCCGCCCAACGTCAAGGGTTGGGAGGGCGGTCGGCAATGGATCAATGCATCAACCTATTTCGGCCGCGCCAACCTGGTGCGGGATTTGGTGAGCAGTGACGAGACGACCTTTGAGGCCGGTTCCGTCGAAGCGGCGTTGAAGGTCACGGAATCCAGCAAACCCGAAACCTGGGTGCGCAGGGTCGTGGATGCCCAGGTGGCGGTGGAGATCCCCGACGAGACCCTGGTCCAGCTCGTCGAGTTCGCTGCTGACCGGCGGACCGACATCCATCAACGCGTCATCAATGTACTTACCGCCATCGGTGCCACCCCCGAGTTTCAACTGGCTTGAGGCAAACAGCCACAATCCAAAAAGAGGAAAGACCCATGACCACTCGACGACAATTTATTCAGGCGGCATTCGGCAGTACGGCGCTGGTCAGTCTCTCAGCTGGCGTGCCGCAGGTATTGCTGGGCGCATCGGCCCGCGCAGCCGTGGAACCCGGTGACAACATCCTGGTCGTGATTCAGCTGTCCGGCGGCAACGACGGTTTGAATACCGTGATCCCGTTCGGCGATGACGAGTACTACAAGAACCGATTTACGCTTGCCATCGGGCGCAATCAGGTTTCCCGAATCAATGACCATATCGGATTGCATCCGGCGCTCAGCGGGTTCGCCGGTATGCTGGACGCGGGTCAGCTGTCCATTGTGCAGGGTGTGGGTTATCCGAATCCCAACCGCTCGCATTTCGAATCGATGGACTTGTGGCATACAGCGCACCGGGTCGACGAGAGTATTCGGCTTGGCTGGTTGGGCCGCTGTATTGATGGTGGTCATCTGGGCGAGGATTTGCCGGCGGTGCATTACGGCCAGGGCCGCCAGCCACTGGCGCTGGCCACACGCGACAAGCCGGTGGCCTCGATCACCAGTCTCGATCAGTTTCGCTTGCGTACCGGCAGCAACCAGCGTCTGTCTCGCAGCATTTTGGACGACATCAATCGTCCCCGAAATCGCGACAACGAGCTGCTGGGTTTCATCCACGACAGCGCTTCAGTTGCATTGCGCACCAGCCAGCGAATTGAGGACGTGATCGATCCACGTGAGGGCAACAACGGTTATCCGCCCACTTCACTGGGCCGCAAACTGCGCGCGGTTTCGCAATTGATCGAGTCGGGATTGCAAACGCGAATCTACTATGTCACGCATGAGGGTTTCGACACTCATTCCAACCAGCTGGAAGCACACGCCGGGCTATTGCGTGAACTGGGTGATGCGACAGCTGCCTTTGTGAACGATCTGGACAGCAAGGGACATGGCGATCGCACAGCCGTCATGACGTTTTCTGAATTCGGCCGACGCGTCCGCGAGAACGCCAGTCGCGGAACCGACCATGGCACGGCGGCTCCCATGTTTCTGGCCGGAAACAGGATTCAGCCTGGTCCATTGAACGATCATCCCGACATGAACGACCTGGATCAGGGTGATCTCAAATTCACAGTGGATTACCGCAGTGTTTACGCCACGTTGCTGGAAGAGTGGCTGGGTATCGACAGTCAGCCGATACTCGGCGGCAGGTTTGAGACGCTGGATCTGCTTGCCTGATGCCCGTCATCTTGCGACTGCGCCCGGTCGATCAACCCTCACCCGCCGCTACGCGGCGACCCCCGGCGCGCCGGGATCTTTGACTCCTCCAATCATGGGAGAGGTTGAATGAAGGATCGACTGCTACGCGGCGCTGCGCAATTGCGATTGGGAGGTGGCCGGTCTGGTCATCAGCACAACTGATTGACGCTGGTGATGGCGGGGCAGGATTTGCTGGATGTCAAAAAAACGGCCCCAGACCCTTTGCAAATATGCGTTGCTGTGAAAGACCTGACTGCGATAGGGTCCGGTTTGGCGGAATCGATAGACCAGTCGCTCGGCGGGTAGCGGCTGCCACAGCTCATCCATCGCGAACTGGCCGCCTTGCAGCATGGACTTGATCAACCGATTGGTTTCATCCAGTTCGCGCATGGCCACCCAGGTGTCTTCGTTGTGCACCGTCAAATAGCACAGGCCACCGGGCCGCAACACACGCCGCAATTCGGCCAGCCAGCTGGTTTCAAAGGTGTCGATGTGCGTGAACACGGAAAACGCGCAAGTCACATCCATCGAATGATCGGGCAAAGGCAGCGACGGCATGCTGGAATTAAAAACGGGCTTGAGCTGTGGCGGCATGTACTGGCATAACCAGCGAATATGCCGCCGATTGATGTCGCTACCCCAGATCTCCGGAATCCCCGACTGCGTGCAAAAGTGTCTGGTCACGCGGCCTGAGGCGCAGCCAAAATCCAGCAACGAATTCACTTCAATCCCGAGGCCGGTTGCCGCACGCATGACTTTCAGGTAATCGGCCAGACCGGCCATCCAGTAACTGGTATCGAATCCGGCGCAATATCCTTCGCGATCCTGATCGCCAGGAATGGGCCACGGGTCTCGCTCCACGAAATCACGGAAGGACTGACCCGCCAGAAGTTCGTCGGAGATGATGTTGCGTCGGTTTCGAAAGTGCGACTCATCCCACGAGTTGATCGGTGGTCGCACCACAAATTCCGCTTCATCCAGCGTGTTGATGCTGAAGTCATCTTCCCAGCAGTCGGGTCGGCAGGCTGTTGACGCAGCCGGGTCGTCGTGTTGCGCGCGTTGGCGTTGGCCTGGGTTCATCACAGCGGAATCTCGGGTCATCAAAATCGACAGAACAGGGAGTTTTTCGCGGCTGGAAGAGTCGATGCCGCGGGCGGTCGATATAGATGCCAATCGGATTCCTGCGCGCTCGCGGATATGATTTACCGGAATTGCGGGTCGTGACGATAAGGCAACCTGCGCAACCTCCCTGAAGGAGGCGTTGGCGTGAGTTGACCGGATGCCTGGCAAAACCCGCAAAAACCGGCGTTTTGCTCCCCACACGGGGAGTTTTTGCGACAATGGACGGATGGTTGCCAGGCCTGAATCAAGGCGATTTCGTTGACACTTTTTTTGCGGCCCAAGTATACTAATTCACTACGGCAAAATACGAATTCTGGGGGGGCCGGGGTGCATGTGCTGCAGGCATGGATTCTCGCCTTTCCTGATTTGCGGTCCACGCGTCGCCAACTGCGTAGAATAAACCGAGTCTGACAGACATTATCAAGACACACTAACTGGGGATTCCACGATGAATCTAGTGGGCAAAATCATCACGATTCTGATTCTGTTGTTGAGCGTTTGCTTTTTAATGATTGGCGTGATGGTCAACGCTTCGCATCAGAACTGGAAGGCAATGGCGCTGAAGAACAAGGAGCTTGTGGAATCCGCCTCACGCGAGAAGAAAGTGATTCTGGAGCAGACGCAGGAGAAGGACCTGATCATCGAAACGGAAAAGGTCGCGCGTATGTTGCGTTTGCAGCAGCTGGAGTCCCAGTTGAATCTGGCCAAGCAGGAACGTGACCAGGCGAACGCCGATCTGGCAGCCCAGCGTGTCAAGGCTCAGCAAAACATGATCCAGGCCAACGAAGCTGAAGAGCGACTGGCACAGCAGGATGGATTGATCACCAGCCTGCAAGAGCAACTCAAGGCATCGACTATCGATGTGGCCCAGCAACGGGAAAAGGTCGTTGAAATGACCAACCAGATCTTTGAACTGGAAGGAACCAAGCGTCAGATGCAGGCGACCCTGGGCGATCTGCAGGCCGAAACGACACAGGCCCGCAAGGTCATGATGGCCAACGGCATTACTTTGACCGATTTGACCAGTCACATCCCGCGTGCGCTGGATGGTGAGGTGACGTACGTGATGGAGGACAATATTTCCGTCAATCTGGGAGAGGATGATGGATTGTTAAAAGGCCACACGGTGGACATTCATCGCGACGGCCGCTATGTCGGCACCGCACGTATCTTCAAGGCCGAGCCCAATCGGTCAGCCGCGGAGTTGATTCCGGGTCTCAGCAGTCTGCCGGTGCAGATTGGTGATCATGTCACGACCAAATGGGTCCGCGATCAATAGTCATCCGCAAGGACGAGCATCGCATTGAAGCGTTGAATTAAGGAACCGACCACATGTCAGAACCGACTTTTGAAGCATCCGCGCCGATCGAAGAGCCGATTGCCCCGACTTCCTTTCGCGGTGCCCCGCCCCGCAAGCAGAGCTTCAGTGTGTATACGGTGATGCTAATCGTTTCGTTCATTTGCCTGCTGGTCGGCAGCCTGTTGCTGCTGAACGAACTCGGCAACTATGGCGGACTCGGTGATTTCCCCTGGAAAACAGGCGATGCCCAGCCGCAGTTGAGTTACATTGCCGATCTGATGGGACAATTCCGCGCGTAAGCGTCTGCTGATATCACACAAAAGATTTTTTCAGCCCTGCCATTTTACGGCAGGGCTTTTTTGATGCGCGCACAAGGGTATGTGGAATGAAATGGCAGACAATGGCGGACAAAACAGTTACGATTGACGGTAGCCGTGCCGTGCCAATGCGGCATGATCCTGGGCAACCTTGAAAACAGAAAATGCCAACATCTGCCAACTCGGGAATAAGCCGCGTGAATGAGATACAGGCCCCTGATCTAGAGTCCTTGATCACCAGACTGGAAGCCAATATCTCGGCGGTCGTGTTGGGAAAACAGGAAGTGGCCCGGCAGTGTCTGGTGGCTTTGTTGTCCGGCGAGCATGTGCTGCTGGAGGATGTTCCAGGTGTTGGCAAGACGCTGATGGGCAAGGCCCTGTCCCGCAGCGTCGAGGGTGAATTCTGCCGACTGCAATTTACGCCCGACCTGCTGCCCAGCGATATTGTTGGCAGCAGTGTGTTCAACTCTCAGACCCAGGAGTTTGTGTTTCACCCAGGTCCGATATTCAGCAATTTCGTGCTGGCTGACGAAATTAACCGGGCGCCCCCGCGAACGCAAAGTGCCTTGCTGGAAGCCATGAGCGATGGCCAGGTCAGTGTGGATGGCACCACGCATCCGTTGCCACGCCCCTTTATGGTGATTGCCACGCAAAACCCGTTTGAGTTCGAGGGAACGTATGTGTTGCCCGAGAGCCAGCTGGACCGGTTTTTGCTGAGAATTACCATGGGCTATCCGGATCGGGAATACGAGCAGGAGATCCTGAACAGCCATCGCATGGGCGAGCCGGTTGAATCGCTGCAATCGGTGGTGGACCGGACCATGATCGAGCAAATGCAGGTGGCCGCACGCAACGTAAGTGTCGAGCCGGCGATCTCGCAATACCTGCTGGACGTGGTGCACGCTACGCGCGAGTCCAGTGAACTGGCCGTCGGGGTCAGCACACGCGGGCTGTTGCTGTGGAATCGCGCCGCTCAGGCGTCGGCCCTGATTGCCGGTCGCGATTACGTTGTGCCTGACGATGCCAAGGATCTGGCGTTGCCCGTACTGGCCCACCGCGTCATGTTGCAGTCGGTGGTACCCGGTGGTGACCGGTCGGCCTCGGAGTCGGTGATTCGGCAGATCATCGATACGGTGCCCGCGCCCTGACGCTGCTGATGATCGAGACATGAGTTACCCGCGTCGACATACCAGAATCACTTACGAAGGCCTGTCCTTTCTGGCCATTCTCGCCTTCATCGTGCTCGGTTCGATCATGCGGCAAATCAACCTGCTCGTTCTGCTGTCCGGATTAATGATCGCGCCGTTCTTTTTCAACTGGCGGATCTCCGCCAAGATGATGGAGCGGTTGCGTTTCCAGCGTGTGTTTCCTGATAGCGTGTTTGCCGGCAAACCGTTTACGGTGTTTTGGGAAGTCCACAACGATCGCCATTCGATGGCCACCTGGGGATTGCGGATCACGGACCGACTGAGAGATCATTCGAACGCAGGCAAGGCGGCCGACAAGGTCATGCTGGTGGTGCCTCCGGTGAGACCCGGGGACGTGTCCCAGGGCAACTATCGCTGTCTGTTGCCGCAACGCGGGATTTACCAGCTGGGGCCCGCCACGGCCAGTTCTGCTTTCCCGGTCGGTTTGATTCGCACCCGGGTCAAACTCCCCGAACCCGAACAGCTGGTGGTGGCACCGCCCCTGGGCCGGTTGACCCAATCCTGGCAACGCATGACGCGTTCATGGTTTGAGGGCGAGGAATCCCATCAACGGCGACGCGGCACGGCGGACGAGGAGATTTTTGCGATTCGTCCGTGGCAACCCGGCGACAACAAGCGACTGGTGCACTGGCGCAGTTCCGCCAAACGCAACGAGATTCATGTCAAGCAGTTTGACCAGCGAACCGACCGTCAATTCGCTGTGGCACTCGACCTGTTTGAAGTCGAGAACATGGAAGAGCTCGTCGAGGAAGCGGTCAGCATGCTGGCGACGATTTTGAATGCCATGCCGGCCGCCCAACCCATGGAGGCCGTGGGCGTGTTTGGCGACGAGCATCTTGTGCGGACCGGTCGCGTTTCGCGTCATGCGACGGGCGAATTCATGAAGCTGTTGGCCACGATTGGCCCGTCGGGCGACACCGGTATCCTGCCGGGACTGCTGGAAATGTCCACGCATCTGCCGGCCACTACGACGACCGTCGTCATCAGTACGCGATCGGCTGGCCAGGCAACTGAGGAGCAGACCATGTCGCTGCCTGCCCGGGTCACCTGGCTGGAAGTGGGAACGCCCGAGTGCCGCAGTTATTTTCTGCCCGCTGACAACACGTCATCGGATTTTGTGTTGCGGACACTGGGACAGCAGACAGGGGCGCTGGCCAATGGCTAACCTCGATCGATTGCTGCAAGTCCTGATTGTTGTAACGGTTTGTCTCAGCGGCTTGTTGCTGGGTATGGGGCAGGGGGATTTTGAGCCGTTTCTGATCGCCATCGTTGGCGCCGGGTCGGCGCTGTTGCTGGTGGACATTCTCAACTGGTTCCGCCTGCCGCAATGGCTGGCCAACATTCTGGCCATCATCGTTACGTTGATAACCGTGTTGTCATTCTTTTTCACCGGTGACAGTGTGCGCCAGTTGCTGGGTGTCGGCAAGCTGCTGGTTTACCTGCAAACGATCCTGCTGTTCCAGCGAAAAAGTGCCCGCGTGTACTGGCAGGTGTTGGTGCTGAGTCTGTTGCAGATCGTGGTGGGAGCCGTTTTCAATCTGGGATTCGAGGGTGGTGTCCTGTTCATCGTCTATATGCTGGTTGCCGGGTTCACCATGATGTTGCTGCATCTGTACCAGGATCGCCAGTTAATCGAGCAGCGTAACCGTGACTGGTTACGCCACGCGGCCCGCACCAAAAAACACGGTTCGATGGGCACGCGGCCGGTTGCCCTGGCCCAATCGGCACCGCTGCGTCGCAGCCTGATGCGTCGCATGCTGGGCCATTTTGGAGTCATGGGTTTTGGCGCATTGCTGTTTGCCATTTTCCTGTTTTACTTTCTGCCCCGTGAACACTCCTCCTGGTCGGGGCCGCGGGAAACACCCATGAAAGTGACGGGGTTTGCCAAAAAGGTCGATCTCAACCATGGCTCGATCATTCTGTTGTCGACACGGCTGGAAATGACCGTGCGTTACATCAACCCGACCACCGGCGGACTGCACCAGACGGCTTCACAGCCGTATTTGCGCGGCATGGCGCTGAGCAATCTGAAAGTCGACGACAATGTAACCACGTGGGTGGCTCCGCCCTACCAGATCTTCAATTCCGATTTCCGGGCGATTCGCCGTGGCAATTCCGGTAACAAGCTGCTGCAGGAAATCGTGCTCGAGCCAACGGATGACCCGCTGTTGTATACCGCCATGCCGCCCTCGTTGCCTCCGTCGGAATTGCAATTGACCCAACTCGATTACGAATGGTGCTGGCCGCTGGGTGCGCTGACCCGGCAGCGTTCGTCCGAGAACATTGCGGTCACGCATTTTCGCTACAGGCTGGAAGTGCCGGTGTTACCCAACGGCGATTTTTTTGAATCGTGGCCCTATGCTCCGCGCAGCCGCGCCGTGCCGCTGACCGCCGACGGTGATCCGGGCATCTACAAATGGCTCACGTATCTGGATCCCGCACGATATCCAACGCTGGTCAGTACCAGCCGGCAAATCGTTGCCGATTCCGGTTCGAGCAGCCATCTGGTGCAGGCCCGGCAGATGGAGGAATACTTGCAGGACGAATCGCGATTCAGCTACCTGCTGGACTTCCGCAATGTAGACCGCAATCCGGACATCGATTCCGTGGAGGATTTCTTTGCCAACTTTCGCTCCGGTCATTGCGAGTACTTCGCGTCGGCGTTGACCTTGATGTTGCGTAGTCAGGGTATTCCGGCTCGCATGGTGGTCGGGTTTCGCGGTGGCGACGTCAATGAGTTCGGAGGCCATCTGGATGTAGAGGCCCGTCACGCGCACGCATGGGTAGAGGCGTACATCCGTCCGCAGGACTGTACCGAAGCGATGCGTGAATCACGTCAGGCTGGACGGCTGGGTGCGTGGCTGAGGCTGGACCCCACACCCGCGGTGGACCTGGACAGTGACCTGCTGGCCAACGCCGATGATGCGTTGGGATTCGCCAAGAGCCTGTGGCGTGATTATGTGCTGGGATTGCAGGACGAGCGGCGCGGAGCCGTTGTGGCAACCGGCGGATTCAAACTGGCTGGCATGCTCAGATTTCTCGATCTGGATTTTTGGCAACAATCGTTCAAGGACTTTGGCGAAACCATTCGCGAGCCCGGCGGCTGGAAAAAATACCTGCCCGTGCTGGGGCCACCGTTGCTGGTCGTATTGGGTGTCGTGGCCTGGTTCCTGTGGCGACGCAGCAGGACCGTGCGACCGCAACGCAAGGGTGCGAGGCAGCCGGTGAAAGCCGGATGGTTGCGCAGAAGTCTGGCGCGGGCAGTAGCCACGGTCTCGCCGACCCTCGGACAGTGGATCGCGCCGCCGGCCTCCGCGGCCGTCGAAGTGCCGTTTTACCGGCGACTTACCCGATTGCTGGACAAAGCGGGCTATCACCGCACACCGAGTCAGACGCAGCGCGAATTCGCCGCAGCCGTGTCGCAGCAAAGCGACGCCGCTGATGCCGGCAGCCAGATCGGTGCCCTGACAAAAACCATCACCGATTTCTACTATCTGGTACGCTTTGGCCGACGCCCGCTGGACGAACAGGAAATGGAAACCGTCAACTCGGCCCTGTCGGAACTGGAATCGCAACTCGCGACTACCCGCCCGGCCGAACCGGCATAGCACTTTGCCATGGCTCCGGATACGATAGCCACGTTTTTAGTTGTGCGATCCCGGTACAGGCAGGCATGAAAATTGGAATTGTGGGATATCAGGGTTCGGGGAAAACCACCCTGTTTCAGTGGTTAACGGGTGTCGAGCCGGATTTGTCGCTGGCTCATACCGGCCAGGCGGCGGCGGCCATTGTGCCCGACCCGCGTGTGCAGCAGCTGGTCGAAATCTATCAGCCCAAAAAAGTCACCGAAGCCTCGCTCAATCTGGTCGACACACCCGGCCTCAGTCGCGATCACGAAGGCTCGGCCGGCAAACTGGCCTTGATTCGCGAGGCCGGTTGTCTGGCCATCGTCGTGGGAGCGTTCTCCGGCGCCGACGTCCAGCAGGACCTGCAGTCGTTCGAGGAAGACCTGTTGCTGGCCGATCTGGAACTCGTCAATGGTCGAGTGGAAAAGCTCCGCGAGTCAGTCAAGCGGCCGCGACCCAATCGCGAAAAGGAACTGGCGGAACTGGAAACGCTGGAAGTCGTGCTGAAGGAACTCGAAGCCGGCAAGCCACTGCACGAAATCGATTTGAACGAGGAACAAACGCGGGCCATCAAGTCCTTTCAGTTGCTGACCCAAAAACCCCGTATCATCATCGTCAATATTTCCGACGACGAACCGCCCGGCAGCGACCCGGTTCCCGGCCATTCGGCGCCCGTGCGGCGATTTCCGGTCACCCTGCAACATGACTTGTCACAAATGGACGAGGCGGAGCGCAAGGAATTCTGCGAAGAGATGGGAGTATCAGGGATCGATCGGGGAGAAATCCTCCGCGCGCTGATGGAGGCCTCCGGGCAAATGCTGTTCTTTACCGCAGCCGAGAAGGAAGTTCGCACGTGGATGATTCCCAAGGGGGCAACAGCTGAAGACGCGGCTGGTTCCATCCACACCGATTTGGCCCGCGGATTCGTCCGTGCCGAACGCATGACTTGCGACGACCTGTTTCGCGTAGGTAGCGAGCGCGAAATCAAGGCGCAAAACCTGATGAGCAAGGAACCGCGGAACTACGTCGTGCAGGATGGAGATATCCTGCATATCCTGGCCAGCACGTAGAGGTTCGAGGTCGAAGTTCGCAGGTCACTCTTCGCGAGACACGGCGATCCGCGTTTCGATCAGTCGTTTCTGGATCTCCAGAAAGATTGCACCGCCGACCACTGACTTGGGGCCGCCAAAGTTCGCCACGATCTCGCCGGCCCGATCCACAATATCCACGGTGTTGGTCGACGAGCTCATGGCCTCCGGACCATTGACGACCACCAGATCGCAGCACTTTTTCTCCAGCTTGGTCACGGCGCGAAAATGCGCGTCTTCGGTTTCCAGTGCAAACCCGACGACCCACTGATCGGGCCGTTTTTGCTGGCCCAGCGTGGCCACGATGTCGGGAGTTTGAATCAATTGCAGGGTGATGGGCTGGCCGGTTTTTTTGATTTTGTGATCAGAGACGGTCGTGGGCTGGTAATCACAGGGCGCGGCGACGCCGATCATACCGTCGCTGGAATCAAATTCCCGCAGACACGCGTCCAGCATTTCGCTGGTGGTTATGACCGGGATCACGCGGGCCTCCGGCGGATAATGAATCGACACCGGGCCGGAGACAATGGTTACGTCGTGACCGGCTTTGACAGCTGCGCGGGCAATCCAGCGTCCCATTTCGCCGCTGGATGCATTGGAGATAAATCGCACCGGATCCAGGTACTGCCTCGTGGGTCCGGAAGTGATGAGTATTTTTGCCATGAACGCCGGGGTGAAGGCTTGAAGTGGAGTGATACGCGGGGAGGGTGATCAGGAGGCTGCCTGGGGATTCAGGATCGACGTGATTGCGTCGAACAACTCATCGGGTTCTGCCATGCGGCCGGGTCCCTGTACTCGACAACTCAGCCAGCCATCGTTGGGACCCACCAGTTGCACGCCGTCGTTGCGGAGCAGGTCGACGTTACGTTGCACGGCGGCCTTTTCCCACATTTCGTTATTCATCGCCGGAGCCATGATAACCGGTCCGGTGAAACACAGGTATAGCGAGGCCAGCAGACTGTTGGCCAGGCCGCCGGCCGCCTTGCCCAGAAAACCAGCGGTTGCCGGAGCCACGCACAGCAGGTCGCTGCTGCGGGCCAGTTCGATGTGCGGACCCAGCGGATGTTCGTCCTGGCCCTCGAAAATGCCCGAGTACACCGGACGTCCTGTCAGCGCGGCAAACGTGGCCTTGCCAATAAACTCCTGGGCACTGCGTGTCATGACAACGCGCACGCCATAACCGGACTGCACCAGCCGACTGACGAGATACGCCGATTTGTAGGCGGCGATCCCTCCACTAACTCCGACAATAACTTCTTGATCAGGCATGCACCAATTTTACTTGAAAAGCCCGCTTGGTAGAACGCACGTAGCATTTCAACCAGTAAGGGCGGGCTGGACAGTTTTTCGGTGGCCCCCATTCCATGACGATTAGCGACCCGGCCCGCAGGCGAGCGACTGCCAATTCTCAATGTTGCCGCAGTCTGTCATATTGTAGCGATGCCAGTTCCAGCTTTTCGCTTTATTGATCTGTTCGCCGGCATTGGCGGATTTCGCAGGGCATTTGATCAGGCCGGTGGACAGTGCGTGTTTACCAGCGAGTGGGACAAGTACTCGCAGCAGACCTACGGTGCCAATTACACCGAGCCCGAGGGGCATCGTTACGCGGGGGATATCACCCAGGTCGAATGCGACGAGGTGCCGCCGCACGATTTGTTGCTGGCCGGTTTTCCCTGTCAGCCCTTCTCCATCGCGGGAGTCAGCAAGAAAAATGCCCTGGGCAGGCAACACGGTTTTCGCTGCGAATCCCAGGGAACTCTGTTTTTTGATATAGCGCGGCTGATCGAGCATCACCGGCCGCGGGCATTTCTGCTTGAGAATGTCAAAAATCTGATGAGCCACGATCGCGGCCGCACCTTTCGTGTCATTCGGGAAACCCTGGAAAGCGACCTCGGTTATCACATTTCCTGCCGCGTCATCAATGCGAGGAGTTTTGTACCACAGCACCGCGAGCGGATCTTCATTGCGGGATTTCGCGAGCCGGTTGATTTCTCGCTGGATGATATCGAGATCCCCGATCCGGCGACGGGCCCTCGGCTGGCTACAGTGCTGCATCCGGAAGATGGTAGCGAGCCGGCGGACGGGCACTTTACGAATGAGCGCGGCCGTGTCTCCGACAAATACAAGTTGTCGGATAAATTGTGGCAATACTTGCAGGACTACGCCGAGAAACACCGACGCAAGGGAAACGGATTCGGATTCGGACTGGTTGGTCCCGACGATGTGGCGCGGACCCTCTCGGCACGTTACTACAAGGACGGATCGGAGATTCTTGTGTCCCGCGGTCGTGGCAGGAATCCGCGACGCCTGACACCCCGCGAGTGCGCCCGCTTAATGGGTTTCGAACGCCCCGGCGAATCGCGTTTTCGCATCCCGGTCTCCGACACGCAGGCTTATCGTCAGTTTGGCAATGCTGTGGTGGTACCGGTGGTGGCGGCCATCGCCTGTGGCATGGTGCCGGTTCTTACGGTGCAAACCGTGTCGTCAGGTGCCTGATGGTCGACGTCGTCACCCCCGAAAAACGCAGCCGCATGATGTCGGGCATCACCGGCAAGGATACTCGTCCCGAAATTCTCATTCGTCGCGGTCTGCATGCGCGGGGGTTTCGTTTTCGACTGCACCAGCCGGGATTGCCCGGTCGTCCCGATCTGGTGTTTGCCTCGCGCCGCTGTGTGATTTTTGTCAATGGTTGTTTCTGGCACGGGCACCGCTGTCACCTGTTCAAATGGCCGTCGACACGCCGCCAGTGGTGGCGAGACAAGATCAACGGGACACGCCGCCGGGACCGCCGCGCGATCAAGGCACTGACGGATGACGGATGGCGCGTGCTGACGATCTGGGAGTGCGCGCTAAAGGGAAAAACACGTCGTCCTCATGAGACGGTGATTAACCAGGCAGTCCGCTGGCTGGAGGGCAAGAAACAGGTGCACGAGATCACTGGCCGAGAGAAGAAGTGATGTATTTCCTTGATGAACTCAACCGCTGGATGGACGACCACAGCGATCCGCAAGTGGTGTGGTACCTGAAACGCCTGACAGCCAATGACACGGTCGCCGGTGGATCGAATCAGGCCGGTCCCTACATCCCCCGCGATTTTTTGCTGGAAGTATTTCCGCAACTCAATCGCCGCGATGTCCGCAATCCCGATCTCCGGTTCCCCTTGCAGATCGACAGCGTTGCCGAACCGCTGTCGCCCATCGAAGTGCGTGCGGTCTGGTACAACAACCAGTTTTTCGGCGGCACGCGTAATGAAACACGAATGACCGGATTTGGTGGAGCTGAATCACCGCTGCTGAATCCCGACAGTACCGGTGCGCTGGCCGTATTTGCCTTTCATCGCACCGATGACGGAAAACCGGCCAGGTGTTTTGTGTGGATTTGCCGCCATGACCTGGACGAGGATGTGATTGAGTCGCGTGTGGGCGCGGTGCAGCCGGGCGAGTGGCGTATGTGGACCACCGGTCCGGCGCCTGCCATTGCCGCCGATCTTCGCGGGGCCGGTTGCTGGCTGCAGCCTGACGAAATCCCCCGCGAGTGGCTGGAGCAGTTTCCTGGTGGCGAGGAAATCATCCAGCGGGCTGTTGAGGCCGGCCCGCCGCTGACTCACGACATGGATAAACGCATGATGACGCGGCGGGTCTGCGAATTTCAGATATTCCAGAGTCTGGAAGAGGCAGTGGAATTGCCCGTCATTCGCGCGGGCTTCGACTCCATCGAATCTTTCGTATCGCGCGCCCAAAGCATTCTGCAACGACGCAAGTCCCGGTCGGGCCGTTCGCTGGAGTTGCATGCTCGTGTGATCTTTCGCGAGGAAGGACTGGTCGAGGGAACGGATTTTGAATTTCAACCGAAGATCGAGGGCGGCAAGGCGCCCGATTACCTGTTCCCCGGCGCCGCCGCTTACGATGATGCCGGTTTCCCGGTCGAGCGGCTGCGTTTGCTGGCGGTCAAGACCAGTTGCAAGGATCGCTGGCGACAGGTGCTCAACGAAGCAAACCGGATTCAGGATAAGCACCTGCTGACATTGCAGGAAGGCGTTTCGGAGAACCAGTTCCGGGAGATGCGGGAGGCCAACTTGCGACTGGTCGTGCCGCGACCGTTGCACACCAGCTATCCGTCAGCAGTGCGAACGGAATTGATGAGTCTGGCCGAATTCGTGGACGAAGTGAAATCGCTGCGATCGTAGTTTAACGTAGCGGTGGCTTCCAGCCGCTGTATCAGGTCCGTCCTTGATCGGCGGCTGGAAGCGCTGGAAGCCACCGCTACGGGCACAAAAAAAACCGTCTCGGCAACGAGACGGTTTTGGTGTTCGTCTTTGACTCAGCGCTATTCTTTGCCGAGGCTGTCCAGATCCAGCTCGGGCGGGTTGGCGAAATCGGGAGCGTCGTCGGATGTGCGAATTTCGTTGGACATATCCAGCCGGATTTTGCCGGCGCGAATTTCCTGCAGCACGATCTCCATTTTGTCAATGGAAGTCGTATCGATCAGCGGGTTGGCGCCCTGATTCAGCTGCACGAGGCGTTTTTGAATCAGGGTGGAAAGCTTGAAGCGACCACCTACGAGGTTGACAATTTCTTCTTCTTTCAGTTCGTCGTACATGATTTCTGTTCTCCGGTTTTGCTGAGCAAGCCACATATGGCTCGCGCCGTGGCTTCAATGTTTTCGTTGTGGATGATGTGGTCGTATTGCGGAGCCATTTCCAGTTCCGCATCGGCTACGGCCAGTCGTTGCTGGATCTTGTCCTCGGCTTCGGTTTTGCGACCCCGTAATCGTCTTTCAAGTTCCTCGGTCGTGCCGGGATGAATGAAAATCGTCATCGCTTCGGGAAAGCGTTGCAGGACCAGCAAGGCTCCCTTGACGTCGATTTCCAGAATCACCTGTTTGCCTTCGGCCAGTAAATCGCGAACTGGTTTCTCCAGCGTGCCATACCATTCGCCGGCCCCGAAGACTTCTGCGGTCTCCAGGAATTCGCCATTTTGTACTCGTTCGGCAAAGTCGTCTGGATCCAGAAACAGGTAGTCATCGCCGTCGACTTCGCCGGTCCGCGGCGTGCGGGTCGTGGCCGAGATGCTCAGTTCCAGTGGCAGGTCGCAAACCTCGAAGAGCTTTCGCACTACCGTAGATTTGCCCACTCCGGACGGTCCCGAAATGATGATCAGTTGTCCGGGTTTGCTGGAGTTCATTTCTGCAATCGGTCGCCAGACTGTCAGGCCGTGACGTGAGGAACGAGAATCGCCGATCATTCGACGTTTTGAGTCATTTCGCGAATCCGTTCGATGGCGGTCTTGATTTCAACCACGCCTTGGGCGATGCGGGCGTCGTTGGCCTTGGAGCCAATCGTATTGGTCTCCCTGAGCATCTCCTGAGAGACAAATTCTAGTTTCCGACCGTCACTTTGACCAGAGTTAATGATCTCGGCGAACTGGTCGATGTGGCTGTGCAGCCGCACTGTTTCCTCGGAAATATCACACTTATCGGCGAATATCCCGACCTCGCGCACGATGTCTGAGGGCGAGATCGAGGCTTCGTGCTGCGCCAGCAGTGAATTGATACGGTCCGACAGACGCGTGGCGTAATCCTCCACTACCAGAGGAGCCCGTTTCTCGATCTCGGTCAATTGTGAGCGGATCAACCCGCAGTTGTCCAGCAGATCGCGGGCCAGCGCCGCACCCTCGCGGATTCGCATTTCCACCATTTGCTGGACCGCTTCCCGCAACACGGGCTCAATCAGTTCCCAGTCCTGGCTGGATTCCGCCGCTGCACCATTGCCGGCGGTCGTCACATCCTCGATCACTCCAGGCAGGGCCAGCAACGAATCGGTGGTGGCGTTTTCGTCGATCGTACGCAGCTGGGTATAGAGGGCCGACAGCAAGTCGCGGTTGATCCGGTACTGGGCCGCCTTCTTGCGTTTTTGCACTTCCAGATTGACATGCACGGTGCCGCGTCGCACATGTTCCTGCACGATGGATTTGACGTTGGATTCCAGTTCCGCCTGGCGGTCGGCACAGCTGAGCGACACCTTGAGATAGCGATTGTTGACACTGCGGACTTCGGCCCAAACCGTTACATCACCGGTCGTCTGCTGGGCCTGGCCATGACCAGTCATACTTGTAAGCAAGAGGGTCCTCCCGCTGTCGTCGCCGGGCTCGTGTCGTGTGATGGTCGGCCGGTTTACTGACCACCGTCGCCGGATGAGTCACCCGATTTTTGGTCGCCGCCGGACTTGTCCGCGCCCGATTTGTCCCCGGTTCCGGCGTCGGTGCCTTCACCGGCCTGGCCGGTTGAGGGAGGGTCCTCGGGCGCCGTTAGCATGTCCTCGACGGCATCGCCCTCGCCGCCGGTCTGGTCACCCTCGTCGGGTACCTGGAAATCGCCACCGCCGGGCAGTTCGGGAGTCTCGCCGGAATCGCCAGCTTCGCCGGTCACACCTTCGTCGGTTTCCCCTTCGTCGGTTTCCCCTTCGCCGGTCACACCTGCGTCGGTTTCACCTTCGTCGGTTTCCCCTTCGTCGCCCGTTTCGCCTTCGAAGGTTTCATCGCCGGAGACGATGGCCTCTTCCTGTTTTTCAGTCGCGCGAACCGGCGCGTTGAATACCTTGATCGTCAGCATGGACAGCAAGATCCAGAAAATGGCCGTCACCACTGTGATACGGGTAAACGTATCACCCGCCCGCGCGCCAAAGGCACTTTGGCCACCCATGCCACCCAAGGCGCCTGTCAGCCCACCGCCGCGGCCGCGTTGCACAAGCACGATCAAAATCAGAAACAGGCTGCTGGCAAACAGCAGAAAACCCATCAGGAATAATCCCATCTTGTCACTTTCAATTTAGGTCACGGACGGTCGTCAGTTGACCGCGATCTGGCTGGCGGCCTGGATAATGCCCTGAAAGCTGTCGGCTTTCAGTGACGCACCTCCGACAAGTGCTCCGTCCACGTTGGCTTGCGATAACAATTCGCTGGCGTTGTCCGATTTGACGCTGCCGCCATAGAGTATCTGCACTTGCTCTGCGAGTCCCGAATTGTACCGCGTGGCCAGCAAATTGCGAAGGTCAGCATGGACCTCCTCAGCCTGCTCGGGCGTGGCGACTTTTCCCGTGCCAATCGCCCAAACCGGCTCGTAGGCAATCACCAGGCCAGCCATTTGGGACTCGTCCAGTCCAGCCAGCGAGTGCTCAAACTGGCTCCGCACCACATCGCCGGTCTGCCCGGCCTCGCGTTGCTCCAGCGACTCGCCCACACAGACAATCGGAATCAGCCCCGCTGCCAGCGCCGCATGGGTCTTTTCGTTCACCATGGCGTCGGTCTCACCCATCAGGCTGCGTCGTTCGCTGTGTCCCAGAATCACGTAACGGCAACCGATGTCCAGCAACATGTCGGAACACAACTCACCGGTAAAAGCTCCGGGGCCCAGGTGATACATGTTCTGGGCTCCCAACTTGACGCCGCTGCCGCGGACCGCCTGGCGAACGGCGTCCAGATAAACAGACGGTGGGCAAACCGCGATTTCCGTTTCGCCAGCAGCCGGATACAACGCCGCCAAGGCATCCGCCAACTGGACACTGGCGGCCCGGTCGAGGTTCATCTTCCAGTTCCCGGCAATCAGGTATTTTCTCATGGCTGCTCCAAAAAGATGATGTGTGTATCAACAGTCCCAAACCTGGCCAACACCCGCGGCGTCGGCCAGTGGCATTCCCCCCTTTGCCAAAGGGGGGTTAGGGGGGTTCCCGATCAACAGCCCAGCGCGAATCGGCACGAAGCGCGATTGCGCCCGTGGCGCGGATCGAATGTAACACAAACCGCCGGGTCGGTAAGTACCTGGATCTGTTTTTCGGTTAGTAGACGAGGCAGCTATGGGAAAGGTCAACGGCTAGGGCGCCATCCTGTTTTTGATCACTATGATCGGCGACTGGTTCAACCCAACGAGATCTGGACCTGGGAGGTCATCCTGTCAGCGAGACGGGATAGAAGTTGTTTCAAAACGGTAGGCGAGTCCCGGCGCGCCGGGACTCGTTTTGCTGTGTTTTCTCGTTCTCGGAGAGACCGAGCTACCGTAGGAAGCTGGTTTTGAAACCACTTCCACGCTCTGGACTTTAATGGTGCCACAAGCAGGTCGGTCTGTCCCAGACGGAAAACGCGGGCCTTTCAGCCCGCGTCTGAGCCTGGGACAGTCTCAGCTACGAATCAAGGGACACAGCCTGGAAAGACCCGACGCGATCCGCCCTGGCGGTTGCCCTCGCTGCTCAGGCCAGGATGTCATGCACCACGTGTCCGCCGACATCGGTTAACCGGAAATCGCGTCCCTGAAAACGATAGGTAAGTCGCGTGTGGTCGACGCCGAACAAGTACAGCATGGTGGCATGCAGATCGTTGACGTGCAGCGGGTTTTCGACTGCGGCGTATCCAAAATCGTCTGTCGCTCCCCAGGCGATGCCGGGTTTGATCCCGCCGCCGGCCAGCCACATGGAAAAGCCCTTGATGTGATGATCGCGGCCGCTTCCCTGCGCCATGGGCGTGCGTCCAAATTCGCCGCCCCAAATGACCAGGGTGTCGTCCAGCATGCCTCGCTGCTTGAGATCGGTGACCAGAGCGGCCGACGCACGATCCACCAGCCCGGCCGTGTACTCAATGCCTTTCTTGATACCGCCGTGATGGTCCCAGCCGCGATGATACAGCTGGATAAATCGCACACCCCGCTCAGCCAGTCGTCGGGCCAGCAAACAGTTGGCTGCAAAGCTGCCGTCGGCTCCCTCGGTGCCGTACAGATCCAGAATGTTTTGTGGCTCATCTGAAATGTCGGCCAGCTCGGGCACCGAGGTCTGCATACGAAACGCCAGTTCGTACTGGGCAATTCGCGTTTCAATTTCCGGATCGGGAGTGCGCCGGTTTCCGATCTGGTTCAGCTGCGCAGCAGCCGCAATGACGTCCTGTTGCCGTTGGGCATCCACTCCGCCAGGATTCTTCACATACAGTACCGGCTCGCCCTGCGAGCGCAATTCCACACCCTGAAACCGGCTGGGCAAAAATCCGCTGTGCCATTGCCGCGAGGCGATCGGTTGCGACTGGCCCCCGCCGACGGACGTCAACACGACATAGCCCGGCAAATCGTCGCATTCGGAGCCCAGTCCATACAGCCACCAGGATCCCATCGAAGGGCGGCCGGGAATGCTGCTGCCGGTATTCATTAAAGTATGAGCCGGATCGTGATTGATTTGATCAGTGTGCAGCGAGCGGACAATGCACATGTCGTCGGCAATATTCTGGATCTGGGGCAGGATGTCGCAAATCTCCAGCCCCGATTTTCCACAGCGGCGAAACGGGTGCTGCGGTCCCATGATTTTCAGTTTGTCACGCTGATCCTGCAGTTGGGCGATCTGCTGCCCTTGTGTCATCTCCGCCGGCATCGGCTGGCCGTCGAGTTCCGCCAGCCGTGGTTTGTAATCCAGTGTTTCCAGATGCGACGGTCCGCCCGCCATGCACAGGTGAATCACTCGTTTGCAGCGCGGGGGAAAAGCCAGAGGTCGCGCGACTCCGGTCCAGCGCTCGTCCTGCTGAGGCGAACTGCCCAGCACATGCCGATTGAGAAGACTGCCCAGGGCGACCGTACCCACACCAACAGAAGATTGGCGGAGAAAGGTACGGCGATGTTGTTGGTTGTGAATGAAACTCATCTCAATCGGTTGTTGTAACCTTAACCTTAACCTTAACCTCAACCTTTACGTTAACCGATTCGCGGGCACGTCGGCATGCCGTTTGAGTTACGGTTAAAGTTCAAGGTAAGGTTGAAGTTGTAGTGGCAGGGCCCTAATTCCGTGTAACAAATTCGTGCATGTTCATAATTGCTCGTATTGCCGAGGTCCAGGCGGCGTGCTCTGCCGGATCGAGGCCTTCGCGCATGCTACTCTGGCCGGTCATTAATAGCTGTTTTGCCTCGGCGGGGTGCTCCGCGTACCAGGTTTGATGCAGCTGCACCAGATCTACGAGCACATTTACCTCAGCTTCGTCCGGCGTCCGGGCCAGAGCGGTCATAAACATCCATTCGATGCGATCAGCCGATTCGTCACGAGCTTCGATGGCGCGGGCGGCAAACATTTTTGCGGCCTCAACATACGAAGGATCGTTCAGCAACAACAACGCCGCCAGGGGCGTGTTGCTGCGTGGACGCGTCGCGGTGCACTCCTCCCGCGCCGGAGCATCCAGTGTTTTCATGGCCGGATGCAAATACTGTCGCTGCCAATGGGTATATAATCCGCGGCGATATTGCTGGTCGCCTGTATCGGCCTGATATTCGCGCTTGGGGAAATTCAGATGACGATACAACCCCTGGGGCTGGTAAGGCTTGACGCTGCGGCCGCCGATTCGCCGATTCAACAGGCCGCTGACGGCCAGGGCGTTGTCGCGTATGAATTCGGCATCCAGACGATAACGGGACTGTCGGGCAAGCAGGCGATTCCGGGGGTCGATCTCAAGCAGTTCAGAGCGTTGCTGCGACGATTGTCGATACGTTTTCGACATTACGATCAGCTTGATCACGTGCTTGATGTCCCAGTCGCTTTCAATCAACTCAATCGCCAGTCGATCCAGCAACTCGGGGTGGGTTGGCGGCTGGCCCTGTGAGCCGAGATCGTCCATGACACCGGAAAGTCCTTCGCCAAAAAACAATTTCCACAAACGATTGACCATCACACGTGCCGTCAGCGGATTGTCGGGGTCCACCAGCCAGTCGGCCAGATCAACTCGGGTGAGACGCCGATCAGATTCGATTTGCGAAAAGTATTCAGGGACGCCCGGCTCGACGATTTCGCCCGACAGATCCATCCAGTTACCGCGCGGCAAGACTCGGGTGGTACGCGGATCGACGGCGACCGTGACCAGACTGGTACGAGTATGTTCGTCAACGGTCTGTTGCCGGCGGACCAGCAGGTCAGCGATTTTCTGGTTGGTTTCGGCAAACGCCGGCGTAATGCCGCGATAGTATTCCGCAATCCGCTGTTGCTGTTCCTCACTGCGATCATCGGACTTCACCGCCAGAACTTCCTGTACGTCGACCGGCAAGCTGCGTAGCGGGTCAGAAACCGGTTCGTCGTCTGATGTCGCCGAGAGTCGAAACTTGCCTACGGTATGGCTGCCATTGCCATGATATTGCTGGACCACAAACGTCAGCGTTTGACCTGCCGTTTGAAGTCCGTCGGTTTGCACGACCAGTTCATGCGGCTGGCCCGCCTCAGGCATAATCGCCCAGCCCCAGGTGCTGCCACGGCTGTCGTGATCAATCGCACTGGCGGCTGACCATTTTTTGTCCGGATGATTTTCGGCCGATTGCACCTGTTCAAAGGTCGATGTGGCGTTTTGCAACGCGAAGGCCTGTTCTTTCAAATCGTCCGGCCACTGTTCGTAGACTTTTTTCAAATCCTCCATGCGGTCGCGGTAATCTCCGTTGAGCACGAGCAACTCGGTGACGACGAAATTGCCATTGGCAGCCCGGCCGGGACCGTTTTTGGGCAATTCGCTGTCCGGCAGTACTTCCAGGCGAAAACCGGTGACCGAACTGAGCGGGTTGGTGACGGTCACCGCGTATGCGTTTTCATCGGGGTTGGCACCCTTGGCCAGCAGGGCTCGATGTTCATCAGTAACGTGAAAGTCGATTTCGTGATACGCCCTGACATCCCGTGACGGCAGTGTCTGCCACTCAATTTCGCGCATTGCGATTTTCGCTTCCCACTGTTGCCGCGCTGCAACGATTTCCGGCGTGTCCTGCATCGTTTGCTGCAACCCGGCGATTTCCGCATCGATGATTTTCAGCAGGGAGGCAAGTTCCGGGGACGGCACTTCAATGCTGGGTCCCCAGTCGCCTGAATCGTGGGCACCGGCGTATAGCCCCCTTTC
>CAMYKF010000145.1 GCA_947258905.1 uncultured Pirellulaceae bacterium
CACCCTCAAAAGGACTTTCAGGTTCAATGACCGCGACGGAACCGATCGACGATTTCGCGACTTGCAGACACGCTATCCTGACCTGCAACGCGGGCTGGCCGGGAAGACCTACACGTTCTGCGGCGATATCGGTCGCGGCCGCACCGTGCGTTCCCTGGCAACGGTGCTGTCGCAATACGAAAACGTACGCATGAACTTTGTATCGCCCGACGACCCGTCGTTACGACTGCACGATGGTCTGCGCGAGCGGCTGTTGACGCGGGGCGTCGAAGTTCACGAGTTTCATACGCTCGAGGACAACAAATTGCTGGGGCAAACCGATTGTCTTTACATGACTCGCATCCAGCGTGAGCACAACACGCCCAACGACGAATTCCGCATACGCCAGATCGATTTGTCGCAGTTCCAGCTGACGCCGGAGCGCGCGGCAAGACTGAAGGAGTTCACGCCGATCATGCACCCGTTTCCCCGCGACAGCCACGTGCAGGAAATTCCCGAATCGATTGATCTGGACCCCCGTGCCATGTATTTCCGGCAGGCCCGCAACGGCATGTGGATTCGCGCTGCATTGCTCGTCCACATATTCGAAATGGATAAAGAACTCGAGGCGCTGGCGTCCGGAGGTCGCGGACGGCCACGGTAACTACCAGCTGGACAGCGCCGTGGTCCTCAAAAGTTTTTCGGCAAGTCGTTTTTAACCGCAAGCCGCAGGCATGCATTAATCCCGGAAAGCGCGCACGCCTGCGGCTTGCGGTCCAACGCGGTTAAACGAGAATCCGTCGCTGTCCAACTATTGCTCGTCAATGAGTTCGCGGTACTCGTCGGACTTCACGTACTCGCGGTACTCGGGCGTGTACTCCAGTCCCAGTTGCTCGATGTCGTATTCGAACTCGTCGCGCATTTCGCGCAGCGAACTGGTGACTTTGGCAAAATTGCCCAGCTCGGCGTGGATATTTGCCCTGACCAGCCAGGCGGCCTCGTATTCCGGTTCCTTGTCGACCGCCAGCTGGATGGCCCGGGCCGCTTCTTCATATTGATACTGCTCGGCCAGCAAAGCTGACTGCAAAAAGTACAGATGCGCGTCACCACCAACTGACTCATTCAGACTTTTAATCGCCGCGATCGCCTTGTCGTATTCACCGTTCATGGCGTACAGGTCAATACATACCAGCTGACAGGACGGATCGTTCGGATAAGCCGCCTGGTAATCCTCGATCGCGCTACGATAGGCCGAGTCGGAAACTTCGATCGACGCACGTATCCGGTTGATCATGACGGCTTTTTCCTGCTGCAACTCCTGTGGCAGTTTGTTGTAGATTTCCAGGGCTCGCTGATGCCGGCCGGCGGGCACAGCCGCCATGAACTCCTCCAGCTGTTTGCCCTGGTCAACCATCTTTTTGGCCTTCCCCGTTAATCGATCGACGACCGAGGGGTCCAGATAGCTGCAAAGTTGCAGGCACTCTGCGGATCGACCAGCCGCATCAATGCGCCATATCCCTCGTCCCAGGTTTTGACGCCAATCAGCTTGTAACTGCTGCCCGGCGCCGCCAGCGCATCGAACAAGGTTGATTCGGCCTGCGTGGCGCCTTTCGCGAACGCCTCCAGCTCACGGCCCGACAGGAGTCCACTGGCTGAAAAGCGAACCATCTTGTTGAAATTGGCGCACCTGGTGAAATCGCTGCGGCGGCGGTTGGCGATCGCTTCCTCCAGCTGCTCGCCGAAACGCGTCGCTTCCTCTTCGGTGACCGGCTGCCAACCCTGCTGCTCCATCCACTGGGCGGTCGTCAATTCCGAGATCATGCCACTGCCGCCTGTGGCGCGCGAATCGCAGCCGGCGATGCTCACCAGAAGGAACAGGATCAGGGGCAAGGCGGCAGACAAAACATGTCGATTGGCAGGCATGCTGATTCCTTTGGCAAAGCAAGTGGATTGGGTGGCAAGATTTAGACCTCGTATTAACCGGTCGGCTCCGCCTCCCTTCTCCCTCGGGGAGAATCCCGGCGCGCCGGGAGAAGGGCGGATGAGGGCCGAATCCTTACTCTCGTAAGACTTTTTTTGTTTACTTACTTAATGTATGCCCTCACCCGGTTGGTCTTTTTTCAAAAGCCCAATCACCCTCTCCCCGAGGGAGAGGGCAGCGCATCGATTCGCACTTGGTCCTATTTAGACAATTATCGATCGTTGCCGTCACCCGCGTCGTTGGTAGTTTCCATTAATCGAACTTCAACCTTGTCGCGTTGTTGCGAACTGATCCGTTCGAACAGGAATTCCGTGGCCGCCAGCCGCACTTTTTCAGGATCATCGTACCAGTTCTTTTCGCCTGGTTCGATTTTCAGGCATTTGATCAAATGCACTCCAAAACTGGTCTGCACCGGTTCCGACACCTCGTCGGTTTTCAGGCGAAAGGCCGCTTCGGTAAACTCTCGCGGCATGGGACCGTCAAAGTTAATCCAGCCCATTTCGCCGCCGTTGTCGGCTGAGGGTGCAGTCGAGTATTGGCGGGTCGCGTCTTCCCAGGTCAGTTGTCCCTGATTGATGCGCTGGCGAATCTGTTCCGCTTGCTGTTGAATCTCGTCGACATCTTCTGCCTGCGGATTGTCGGCCAGCTTCAACAGCAGATGCGCCACCCACAAACGCGTGCCATCCAGTCTGGGCCGGTTGCGATCAAAGAACATGGCCAGCACGTCGTCGTTGATCGTGCGATCCAGATAACGCTGCCAGCCGATTTGCCAGCGCACGTTGAACTGCAACCCTTCCAGCGATTGATGGTTTTCGGCGAGAAATTGTTCCAGCGTTTTATCGATCTGTTTGAGCCTTTCACCAATGCGTGAAATCTCCAGATTGACTTCATCATCGGTTGCCGCCAGCGGGGTCCCGGTCAGCTTGGAAAGCACAAGGTGCTGGTTGATTAGCCGCGTGAGAATCGCCTGTTGCAGCTGGCTGGCCAGCGGTTCATCGATCTCGCGTTCGCCGAACTTTTTGTTGTATTCCCATTCGACTTGCGACTGGTAAATGGACTCATCGCCCACGACGGCCACGACCGCGCCCGGTTCGGGCTGGGCCTGAACCGTGTCGCTGGAAAGACAGGCCAGGGCGAGAATGATCAGACCACAAATTCCGGTTTTCATCATTGCCTCTTCACGGATCGATCGACAGCTGGATGGATTCGTCGATCAAGGTCAGCCCCGCAGGAAGTTGAAACTTCAAATCCCAGTTGTCGTCGACGCCTGCCGGCAAGTCAAACAGAAACTCCATGACAAACCGGTAAGGCTCCTGACCCACATCGCGAGTTTCGGCGGGCTTCAGTACCCGGCCATCATGATGGTGCAAGCTGGCACTGGTGAATTTGGACCATACCAGATGAGACTGTAACGGCTGGGCCATTTGCCGGGAATCGTAACGCGTCTCCATGCGGATGGTTAATTGTCGGTTCTGCATGTCGGTTCGCGAAATCGTTACGTCGGCCATCCCGCCACGCAGTCGGGGAAATGGCCCCTGTTGCGTAACATCGCGAAACGTGCCGGAAAAGGCCGGTGCCATCATGACCAGTTGCACAGGAACGGTGATCAAAGCCGGCTCGGCCGACGACGTTTGGCGAAGCGGAACGCGAAAGCGAACCAGATATCGATGGCCCGACACCGGAATACTCAGCACAGCTTGACGATTAAACGTCGCCCACGTGTCGCCTTGTCCGTCCAGACTGGAAAACCCCTCCAGCGGAATGCGGATAGCAACCGGCTTGATACGCGGCTCCCACAGCAAACGAAATTGCAGCTGACTGGCAGTGCCCGACGCATTGGCCTGTCTGACGAGAAACTCCACGCGTAGTGGACCGACCTGTCCGACGGCGGCAGGTCGTGATTGCTGGTCGTCGGTGAGTGGCAGCAACCGCAGCTTGTCGATGCTGGAATAGTCAATTTGCAATTCGTGCCGGTCGGCGAATCGTTCCAGCCACAACCAGAATTCGCCGCGACTGGCCGGCAGATCGGTCGGCGGGTCGGAGAACCGTACTTCGATGACGTTGCCGGTTTGTTGCAAGATGGTTTCGCTGGATTCTTCGGCGCCGAGTCCGGCCGGCAAGTTAACCTGGGAGGCGGTCCGCGACCCGTCGATTAGTTGCTGAAACAGCCTTGAACGTACTCGTGCCATGCGGTGCCGCGACTCGGAAGTCCAGCGAATGTCGCCTGCCTGCTGCTGGAGCCAGGGCAACAGGCCGGGGCCCAGAGCGGTGAGCGCACTTTCGGCCTGGTTACGCACGGCTAACTGCGGGGAATCGAGGCGGGCAATCAACTCTTCAGCACGTCGTTCATCGATCGGCTCCTGGGCCGTGCATGGACGGGAAGCAGCCGATGCGGCCAGTGCGGCCAGCAACATCAGCAAGGACGCAATGATGCGAACGTGGTGGTGCCGAGTTTGCTGCATTTGTGTGAATTTGCCGGGCGCTGCGGATAACCGTGACCTAGACTTCGACAGAACTGCTTGTCTTCAAGTTTGACAGACCTGCACGATACGACCACCAGGGACTCTCGTGAAATCGCCCCGCACTCGTTTCCATCGGCTTTTGCCCGCTTTGGCGCTGTTTTTGGCGGCCTGCAGTCCTGTGGCAGGTGTGGCTGACGAGTTGCAACCGGTCACCTTGCGGGTCACACGCAACAGCAAGGCCGTGCTGGGGCGGCCAGTGGGCTTCACCAACAGCCAGGTCCTGATGCTCCGCCGTGACGGCCGCATGTTGCTGTACGACCTGGATGACGTCGACAAGGTCGACAAGATCGCCAACCATTTCACACCCTACACGTCGCTCAAGCTGCAGGATCATTACCGCAAGCTGTTTGGCGATCGTTACGAAGTAACCCGCACCGCTCACTATGTGGTTGTGCATCCGCGGGGCATGCGTGAGCAATGGGCCGAGCCCTTTGAGACGCTGTACAACCGCTTCACCCATTACTTTGCGGTCCGCGGCTACACCCTTCGACAGACCGAGTTTCCCATGGTCGTTGTGGTGTTTAACACGCGAGGCGAATTCAATCGCGTGGCCGACAAGGACGGTTTGGGCAATCCAAACTCCTTCGGCGGCTATTATTCGCCGACGTCCAACTGGATCGTGACCTGTCACGAAGCCAATCGGGGCGGCCACGGCAACTGGGAGTCCAACGAAACGCTTATCCACGAGGCCTTGCACCAGTACGCGTTCAATACAGGAATCCATCAGCGCTGGGCACCCACGCCCAAATGGTGCGCGGAGGGACTGGCGTCCATGTTTGAAGTGCGGGGCGTCAACAACAGCACACGTTACACCAATGCCCGTGATCGCCGCCACACCTTGTATTTGCGTTATCTGCAGCAAGTGGTTGAAGAGCGTGAATTTTCGGGCGTACTGCGTTCCCTGGTCGCCAGCGATCGACTGCACGATCAAAACATGTTGCTGGCCTATGCCACTTCCTGGGGACTGGCCTGGTACCTGTCGGAAACCCAACCGCTGGAATTCAACCGGTATTTGCAACGTATCGCGGCCCGGGACCGCCTGTCGCCCTACACATCCAGCGATCGTCTGGCCGACTTTGCGCGATCCTTTGGCAACGATTTCAGCCTGCTGGAAAGCCACTTCCTCGACTACGTCAAACAGTCGAGGTAGCTTCTTCGTTGTTCGAAGCCCGCGCAGGTGGTGTCACGTCACCGTAAACGAGTCCATCGCGGACGGCCCACACGGCGGCCTGGGTGCGGTCATTGGAGTCCTGTTTGCGGAGAATGTTTTGCACATGCTCCTTGACCGTTTCCACGCTAATGCCCAGTGACCTGCCGATTTCGCGGTTGCTGAGTCCAAGCCCCAGATGACGCAGCACCTGGCATTCGCGATCGGTCAGTTCGTGTTGTTGACTCCGCTCGAATTTCCGCTGACGCATGTGTTCGCGAAAACGCCCAAAGACACTTTCGGGTGCCGGCGGGATACCGCTGGCGGCATTGCGGAGGGCCGAGATCAGGTGGTCTTCTGGCTCGGACTTGAAAACGAAATCAACGGCTCCCAGTGCAATTGCCCGGGCCACGTAAGTGGGATTGTTGTGGACCGTGAAGACAACGCATTTGCAGGGCAGATCGGCATCCCCCAGCAGCTCAAGGAGCTTCAGCCCGTCGACGTACGGCATGCGCACATCGGTAATGACCAGGTCAGCCCTGGCCTGCCGCACATCGGCGACGGCCTGACGGCCGTCCAGCGACCGGCTGGCGACAATAAAACCGTGTTGTGGCAGCAACTCGATCAGCCCCTGGTGGACGACCGGTTGCGCATCGAAAACGGAAACTCGAATTTGCATCGTGGAAGGGCGGAACAAACAAGGAAGGAATGTTTTGCCGTCTCTCTTCTTGGCCCCTCGATTCCACAAAGATTGTATCTCCGGGCCAGGGGCTTGTCGCCGACTTTTCCTGTTTATTCGGTAATGGGAGCAGCTTCCGGCTAATCGACATCTTCGGAATCCTCGTTCCCAGCGGGGTACAGCCTTCCGGCAAATGGCCGGAAAACTGCCCCTGGCAAACTCGTCTCAAGTCGCTCCAGTCGGCCCGGGGAAACTACAAATTCGGGATTTCTCGCTTTGACGGGGTCTGATCGCAACCTAGCTTTTTTCAGCAACCGTTGTTTTTTTTCACCTTACACGCTGGTCGATGTCGCCGTGCATCACCACCGCGGTGTCGATTTCCGAAAGACCCATGAATCAACCCAACGCCAAATCACTGCCCCAAATGCTGCTGGTCGACGATGATCGTCACCTGCTGGAATCGATGTCCAGCTGGCTGGGCACGCAAGGCTTCGCCGTCCATTCCGCCGATGGATGCAGCACCGCCCGACAAATCATTGATAACTGCCCGCTGGATGTCGCCGTGGTCGATTTGCGGCTGGGCGATGGCGACGGC
>CAMYKF010000146.1 GCA_947258905.1 uncultured Pirellulaceae bacterium
TGATCATCGAGGATCAAAGCACCTGATTCAAATTGCCACCGTCCCCGCGAACTCGCATGCTCGTTCGCGACCCTCCCACAAGGGGCTCTTAGTCGAAATTAGTGGCCAAGTTTTCTCACCCTCTCCTGTGGGGAGGGTCGCAATCCCGATTTATCGGGATGCGGGGAGGGGTCCTGGTTTTGTATGCTCGAAAAAGAGTGAACCCTCCCCGGTCGCTCCGCTCCCGACCCTCTCTGGCAGCTCTGGCAGGGAGGGTGACTCCCGGCGCTCCGGGATCTCCGGCCTTCTCCCGGTGCGCCGCGATTCTCCCCGGCAGGGGAGTAGGCAAGTGATTAGTCGTCCGAGGGATCGACGACGATGTCAAACGACTGTCCTTCTTCGTCCTTGACATTCAACTTGATATCCGTGGAATTGGCTTTCACGTACTTGCTGTGAAAGCGGCGTAGCGTCGGTTCGGGATCACGCGACGTACGAATCGCCTTGATGTCCTCGAGAATCACAAAGCATGATCCGACCGCCGAACCCGGCTTGTCCTTGTCACCGTTGTAGTACAGCACAAATTTGCCCGAGGCGTCGGTTTCGCCGATGCCGGGACTGCCCAACACGCCTTGTTCGGGATCGGGCAGGAAACTGACCTTGATTCCGTCGAGCGGATTACCGTCAACGTCCTTGATCGTGCCGGAAACTTCGGTTAGCGGCGGAGCCTTGACACCTCCGCACCCGGCAACCATCAACAGACCAATGAGACAACAACTGCAGACTACGTAGCGTGAAAGCCAAAACGAAAACTGGGCGTTCAAAACTGAATTCCTGTAATTCCTGGACAATGACATTGGCGACAGAAACAAATAAAGGCGGCCGCCAGGCGACCGCCATCCTGGTCGATTCAGAGGGTCTGGTTAACGCAGTGCATCAGCCGAGATGACTTCCTGACCGGACCGCGTGCTGAGATTCTGGTAAGTCACCAGATCGATAAAGTTGGAAATGAACCGCGTTGATCCATCGGTGAAGCAAAAATTGGCTCCGGCCGGGTGGCCACTGCCAAAGGCGTTCAGACGGAAATCGAGAAATTCCCAATCATCGGTGGCGTCCTCAGGCAGCGTGTAGTTCAGCGGAACCCGGGTGCTGGCAAATACATGCGTGGTTCCATTGCCGCCACCGATCCAGCCCCAGGCACCGTACTTCTTCAACGGATAGCGGGCTTTCGGAGTCGAGCTGTTTTCATGCAGCACGTCATCGAAGACTGGATCAAAGTGATATCGCTCGCCAAACAGGAACGTGTTCGACATCCCATCCACGACATCGCGGTCCTTGCATGGTTTGGCATTTTCGGTGAGGTTGACCAGCCAGGAACCGGGCTTGGATCCCGGACCGGTCATAAAGAACATGCCATCGTCCTGCATACCGCTGCTGCGGAAGTAAGAAGAAAACGTTCCGCCATTGGCGACGTAACTGGTAATGGCGTGCCAGCCTTGCGAATATCCCCGGCTGTCCCAGTCCAGCAGCACCGGACCGTCATCAATGATGTCCGACGGGCATTGATACATGGCAACGACGGTTGCCGAGGGTGCGTTGTCGGTCATGGCACCCGTCTCATCCAGCGTGTTCGACTTGGCATCGTCTGCTGACAGATTGAAATTCCATTGATCGTACAGGTTGTCCTGCTCGATGAATGGCAGCAACCGCTGGTGTACGGTGAAGCCGAAATACTTCAGGTCGTAGGGCGCGCCGGAATCGGGCGGCAACGTGGCAGTGGTGTCTTCATCGTTGGTGTAAAGACCATCGGGAAATTTGCGAAACGAAGACAGGTAGTTCTGCGAGGCCAGACCCATTTGCCGAATGTTGTTGGAACATTCGGCGCGGCGAGCCGACTCGCGCACCTGCTGGACGGCCGGCAACAGCATGCCCACCAGAATGCCGATGATCGCAATGACCACCAGCAACTCAACCAGCGTAAACGCAGATTGACGTCGAGTGTGAATTGAAAGCATCAGAAGACTCCTTGCTCCTGCAGGAAAGCGATGACATATGTGGAGAAGACGACTAGTAAAAATCTATTCCACAAGACCCGCATTTGCAAGGCTTGGCAAGCCCCGAAGCGTAAAAACGGAATGAAGATTCCGTGACAATTATGCGATAAAAAGCGGCTCTTTAACGGTCTCGGTCGCGAATCAGCAAACGGTCGTCGTCCAGCTCATACTCAAGTTCGGTATTACGTAATACCCGATCCACCAGTTCTTCCCAGGTTACGCCCGAAACCGTTATGTCAACGCGCTCAATCAGAGCCTCGCGCAACGCCGGATCGTACTGCAATTCAACCTGCAGTTTGTCCGCAGCTGCCTTGAGAATGTTCTCCAGCGAATTGGCAATACGACCACTCACGATCAGGGTTCCCTGGCGTGGATTGCCGGCTCCCGGCGAGGAAGCGAATTGAAGGGAATCGTAGTATTTCCTGAGTTCATACAACTGCATGGCCGAACCCCGAGCCACCAGCATGTTCCCGCGTTCAACTATCGAGACATCAGGGAATCTGCCAGCCAACTGCTCCATCGTCGACCGCCGATTCCGGGTGGCCACGCGATAACGCAATTCGCCTTCGGCCGGGGAAGGTACTCTAGCCAGCCGCAAGCCCGGCCCGTTCTGCGCCTCCGCAAATTCGATCCACAAGTCAAATCCGTACACCAGCATGATCAATCGCTCGACGACTCGCATCGGCGGGAGAGTGGTATCCGCCCAGACGTCGTGAGGCAAATCGCCATCACACGGCATGTCCAGTTCCTCGAGTTCCCGTTGCAGCAATTCGCCGGGGTGACTCAATCGCGGAATCGACCAAGCGCGACTACTCAACAATCGGCGCCGTAAGTTTTCTTCCAGTTGATTGACCTGCTCCAGCAGCTGCGTGTGCACAACCCCCAATTCGGCGACTTGCTGGAGCGGTCCAATCCACGCCACATCACCCATCCAGTACACGCCGCAATCGGCCTGTTCAGCAATTTGATAAAGCACTTCACCCAGTGGAACATTCTCGGCGGTGAATTCCACAGGCCGGTTGGGATCGACGCGGCGGTCCAGAAAGATAGCGATTCGCCGCGTATTCGCGAGGTTGCGTAACGAATTGCCCAGTTCGGCGGAGGACCAGGAGAGTGTGATGGGTCGTTTGAGTTGCTCCTGCAAGTCCTTGCCGGAAAACGGTCCCGTCCGAGCTTGCTGGGCAACGACATCAGTTGTCAAGGTGTTCGAAATGATCAGTGCCATCACACATATCCAGCAGCTGGCGCGTAAGCAATTACCCTTACGCTCGCCGCGTACTGTGCCAGCCCGCTCGCCTGCCCGTTTTATGTCTTCAACCGCAATCGTCATATCCGCTACCATTTGAAACGCCAGGTGCGAATCACGCCACGTAACGGGATTCACGACACCGATTCCATTTCATTATCATTGTTTTCGGACAGGCGGGCAACTAAACTCGAACGAGGTTCAGCGTCTTCGCCAACGCGTCTTCGCCAACCAACGTTGATTGCATTTTCTGATTACTCATTCATCTCATTCATCATTGCTGATCAACTGCGACGAACATGTTTGACGAAACTTCAAAACGACCTTTGCTGGATGAGTACTATCAACGTTTCCTGCAAAGTGAGGACTCGGCCGATTTCATTTTCGGCGTCTCACAACATTACTCGCTGGCCAGTCTGGAATTGCTGGCCCGCAGCGGACAACGCATTACGCGTCGGGCGTCAATTCTGGCTTTGGGATTCCTCGGCGATTATTCCGTAAACCATGTGCTGGGTCAGTCACTTACCGACAATGACCGCGGCGTTCGTTTGCTGGCCGATCACGGGATTCGCCAGTTGTGGTTTCGCATCGGCAAGCCGAATCTGGAAATCGGCTTGCGCCAGATCGTGCGGCTGAATCGTCAACACCGATTTGCCTGTGCCACGGATCTGTCCTCTGACTTGATTAAAATCAACCCGGACATCGCCGAAGCCTGGAACCAGCGTGCGATCTCTTCCTACAACCTGGAAGATTACTGGCAGGCCATCGAGGATTGCCGTCGAGCACTGGAATTGAATCCGTGGCATTTCCTGGCAGCGCTGGGATCCGCCAACTGTCACCTGGAACTTGGCAACGTCTACGAAGCGCTCAACGATTTCCGACTGTCTCTGGAAATCAATCCTGATCTGGAAATGGTGCGCAGCCAAATCGATCAGTTGCAGCGGATTGTCGAAGGCTAGTGGTTCAGGGCCAGTTCTCGTTTAACCGCGTTTACCCGCAATCCGGCTACCTCGCGCCGCAGAGCCGAACTCCATTCGACTCGTAGCCGAAGTGGCAACACTTCGGGTGATCCAGGCGAGGACCGGCCCGAATTCTTGCGAATCCGGCTCCTCGCGCTGCAGACCTGCCTAACTCCCGCCTTTCACATTGGCAATCCGTCGCTGTACATCCACCTGCATACGATTCGTATTCCCCTGGCCAGCCGCTCTGGTAACAATGAATACAGTCGCTTAATTTAAAGGACCAAAATGATCGAGCAGGATATTTTCGTCGGCGTCGTGGCCCTGTGCACCGGATTGTTTATTGTCGCGTCGGCAATCGTGGACGCGGCATGGTTCAATCGCTTCTGGCTGTCGCGTCGCGTGGCGAACATCAGTAATCAGTCCGTATCCCGGATCGTTGTGGGAGCGGTTGGGGCAGTTTGCGCGGTGCTGGGTGTCCTGTTGATTCTCGGCTTCTTTTCCAGCGAATCCCGCAAGAGCAAGGACCTCGAGTCGCACAGCGACTGGTCCTCCAGCCACCCCGGCGCGCTGGTGTACAGGCTTTAGCCAGCTCCGCGACGGTGATACGCACAACCGAAGCAAATCTCGTGAGAGATTCGACCGGGCAAGCGAGTCTCGAGCCCTTCGCTGTTTCACGACTTTGGCTACGCACGCGACGATCCACCTATTCGTGCAACACCCGAAACAGGCTCAAGCCCAGCACGATGGAGGGAATGATGGCGTGAACCAAAACCTGCTTGACCAGTTGCCACTGGACCTCGCCAAACGTTTTGTTGATCTGCCGTCGTTCGTCCTGAAACATCCGCGATGCGGGACCTCGCGAACCAGTAAAGCCTTGATTGGCAAAGGCTGATTTGTTCATGTCAAACGCTTTCATCTGCAGACTTCTCACTTCGTTGACCTGAAACACCAGGTACAGCCAGGTCCCGATCAGCGCAACGACACTGATCACGGAAAAACTCGCCGCCAGCACATCGGGCCACGGTCGGTCGCGGTTTTGCCGCACCAGTTGCAGCCACGCGGCAATGAATTGAATGATCCCCGAGACGAGGCAGCCCACAGCCACGATTCCCGCGATGATTCCAAACACGATCATGCCGGCAAAGAGACTCGTAAAACGATTGCCGGCCGGATTGTTGGCGAAGGGCGCATCCCTGCCAAACTCAAAAATGCTGCTGCACAGCAAAAAGGCCAGGAATGAAAACAGGATCAGCAAAGTGCCGCAACACTCTCAATATGGAGTACTTCGAATAGCTGGCGGCGCCGCGCCGTTTGACAGCCAGGGGAGCGACAGCCGGTGTGACGGGCTGCTGCCAGGCCGTTGCAGGCGTCGCCAGGGGGTCTTGCCAGGTGGCGGGTGTTTGTCCGTATGGATCGACCGACAGCGGGTCGGCAACCGGAATCGCCGTCGGTACGCCTGGCTCGGCAGCGGGCTGAGCTTGCGATTGGTGCTCCTGGATATTGACCGATCCCAGTCGTACCTTGTTGCCGCACTTGCAGCGAATTTTCCTGCCACGCAATTCGTCATCGACGTTGGAATACGTCTTGCCGCAGTTCGGACAGGTAAAGTTAAAGGACATTCGGACCAACTCCAGGGACGCAACCTTCGCATGACCGCTCCATTTTAACCTGAAGCGGCTGCCAGCGTGATCCGCGGCAGCAGCCGTGACCGCTTCAAGCCCGGGCGGTGGATCGCTTATGATGACGTGCGTCTCCGCTCGACAGGATTTTGCCCACGCTCACATGGATGCCGCCCCGACAATGGATTACGAATTGCACCTGGAGCGGTTCGGGTTGTCGGCATTCCGTGCCGGACAGCAACAGGTGATCGACGCCATCTTTGGCGGGAACGACTGCCTGTGCATCATGCCCACCGGTGGCGGCAAGAGCCTGTGTTTCCAGTTGCCGGCGGTGGCCCGCGAGGGCACAGTGCTGGTGGTCTCGCCGCTAATCGCGCTGATGAAAGACCAGGTTGACGCGTTGACGGCGCAGGGCATTCCGGCCACGTTCATCAACAGCTCGCTGGGTTTTGCCGAACAGCGCGAGCGCATGAACGGCATGGCGGCCGGCCAATTCGATCTCGTGTACATTGCGCCCGAACGCATGCGCAGCCGGGCCTTTCTCGACGCTCTGGCTGACACGTCGGTGCAGTTGCTGGCCGTGGACGAGGCCCATTGCATCAGCCAGTGGGGTCATGATTTTCGCCCGGATTACGCGCGGCTGGGTCGCATGCGGCAGCGAATTGGATCGCCGCAAACGATCGCCTTGACGGCGACGGCCACGGAAACGGTGCGTCGGGACATCTGCGAAATACTGGAATTCAAACAACCGCAAATTTTTGTCAGCGGATTTGCGCGGGAAAACCTGCAACTGTCGGTCGCTCACCCGTCCAGCAACAGTGACAAGGACGGGATGTTGCTGGAATTTCTCAAAGCGCACCGCGGCAGCGGAATTGTTTATTGTTCGACACGCAAGGCCTGCGATCACCTGACCGAGTTACTGCAAAAGAAGTTGCGTCGCACCGTCGACGTTTATCACGCGGGCCTGGAATCGTCGCAGCGACGCCGCATTCAGGAGTCTTTCTCGGCGGGAGAGATTGATGTGATCGTGGCCACCAATGCGTTCGGCATGGGGATCGACAAATCCGACTTGCGTTACGTCGTGCATTACAACTTGCCGGGCAGCATCGAAGCCTACTATCAGGAAGCGGGACGTGCGGGGCGCGATGGAAAGCCAGCCGATTGCGAGCTGTTGTATTCGTATCAGGATCGCTTCATCCAGCAGTTCTTCATCGACAACTCCTATCCATCGAGGGAAATCGTTCGCGAGATTTACGATTTCCTGTGCCGGCAGACAGCCGATCCGATCGAAATGACCTTGCAGGAACTGCAGCAGGACCTCGGCCTGTCGGTGGGTACCGAGGGCATTCGCGTCAGCGAGAATCTGCTGGAGAAATGCGGCGCGATTGAACGCATGGATACGCAGCAGAATCTGGCGTCCGTCAAGATCACCAGCGAACTGCCCACGCTGGTGGACATGCTGCCACGCGATGCGCGGACCCGGCGGCATGTGTTGCGTGGCGTCGAATCGCGTGTTGGGCCGTTGCGTGGCGAACGCGTTTATTTTGCACCAAGGCAGTTAAGCGACCAGCTGGAAATGAAATGGGAAGCAGTCCAGCGTGCGTTGCGGGAATTGAACAAACTGGAATGTTTTGACTATGTGCCACCGTTTCGGGGTCGCGCCATCCATGTATTGCGACGCGAGCCTTTCGCCCAGCTGAATATCGACTTTGCCGAACTGGATCGACGCAAGCAAGAAGAATATCGCCGCCTCGATAGCGTCATCGGATTTGCCGGGTCGCGATCCTGTCGCCAGCTGGAAATCCTCGAGTACTTTGGTGATCCCGTGCGGCAGCCCTGTGGCCATTGCGATAACTGCAAAAGGGCCGGGTCGCGTGATGCCGGCTCAACCGAACTGGCTGTGTCGGACAACGCCGGCAGCGCGTATGCCTTGCAGGTAGCGCTCAGCGGCGTGGCCCGCACCCATGGCCGTGTCGGCAAGACGCTGATCGCACAAATGCTCTGCGGCTCGGAGGCCCGAAAACTCAAACAACTCAACTTGCACCGCCTGAGCACGTGGGGGTTGCTGAAGTTGTTGAATCAGGGCCAGGCGACGGCGCTGCTCGACAGCCTGATCAACGCGCGACTGGTGGAACAATCTGAACAGCAACAGTTCCGCCCCGTCGTCAACATCACCGCTCGTGGCAGCGAGGTGATGCGGGGGATCGATGTCGCCGCCGCACTGGGCTCATTGCCGGACGACTTGCGCCGTTATCTTAATTTCCAGTACAGCGATTGTTCGCCGCATATCGACTCGGTGGATACGGAACCTGAACAGGCGGAAATCGAAACGGCAACGGTTCCCGAAGCTTCGGCAACCAGCAATTTGTCAGACGATGTGTCAGACGATGTGCCAGACGATGTGCCAGACGATGTGCCAGACGATGTGTCGGGCGATTTGCCTGATGATTTGCCTGATGATTCCACGGTCGAGGATGAATCAGGTGCCGCCGAGACCAACCGCCGCGCCGATACGGCGCATGAAACTGTCCTTGCCCAACACAATTCGGATATACGGCCAGCATGGTATTGGACGTGGAAGC
>CAMYKF010000147.1 GCA_947258905.1 uncultured Pirellulaceae bacterium
CGGCCCGCGTATCTGTTTGCGGAAACGGCTGCAAAATTCGAAAGTCAAATTGAGGTGGTCAAGGACGACCAGCGAATTGACGGCAAAAGCGTGCTGTCGATTCTTACACTGGGCGCCACCAAGGGAACGCAACTGGAACTCGAGGCGACCGGACCAGACGCCCGGGATGCTGTTGTAGCCCTCGCCGATTTGATGACTTCCGGATTTCCCGAGAATCCCGACAGCGAAACCAGCAGCAAATCCGAATCCGGCAGCCAGTAACATCCCGCTCGGCTCCTGTAGCTGATCGGGGTGCTCAGGCGACCAACAAGTTGCCTGATTGATACCCGCAAAAAAACAACCCGTTATCTGAAACACATTAGCTGCTCCATGATTTCTGCACCGCAACAATTCGGCCTGCACGGTGGCTTCACACCGGACTTGCGGGCCCCTGCGTGCGTCTTGCCAGCAGCCAAGTCCCCGCCAGCGGCGAAGCGGCATCCTGCATCTTGCCGCCACGACCAGACCGGTCCGTGTTCGCTGGCTCGCGCCCGATTGTTCGGGCCTCAACCCAAATCAGAAAAAGAAACACATCGCCATGAAAAAAGAAATGTTGATCAACGCGTCGCAATCCGAAGAATGCCGGATTGCGGTCGTGGAAAATGGCCGCCTCGAGGAACTCTATATCGAGCGGGCCAGCCAGGATAACTACGTCGGAAACATCTACAAGGGAAAAGTCGTCAATCTGGAACCGAGTATCCAGGCGGCCTTCGTCGATTTCGGTGTCGGTCGCAACGGGTTTTTGCACATCAGCGACGTCGAACCCAGCTACTTTCGCCAAGGCGGCTATGATCCGGCTGAATTGCGGCAACGCGAACGCGATGAAGAACGCGACAATCCGCGTTTCCAGCGTCGACGCCACCGCTCTAATGGCCGCCCCCGCATCAAGCCGCCCATTCAGGAGTTGTTTCAGCGTGGCGACGATGTGCTGGTGCAGGTGATCAAGGAAGGGATTGGCAACAAGGGTCCGACGCTTTCCACCTACATCAGCATCCCCGGTCGGTACCTGGTGCTGATGCCCGCACTGGGCCGAGTCGGCGTCTCGCGAAAAATCGAAGACGAAGACGAACGCCATCGACTGAAGGAAATTCTGCAAGAACTCAATCCGCCCAAAGGCATCGGGTTTATTGTCCGCACAGCCGGACAGGGCCGCTCCCGCCGCGAATTATCCCGCGACCTCGCGTATCTGTTGCGGCTGTGGAAGGTCATCTCACGCCGCGTGCAAACCCAGCCCGCTCCGGTCGATATCTACGAAGAAAGCGACATGATCATTCGCACGATTCGCGATATCGTCTCCACCGACGTCGATGCCATCCTCATCGACAACGACGCTTCCTATCAGCGGGCCCGCGAATTCCTCAAGATCGTCATGCCTCGGCAAGTCAGTTCGTTGCAACTGTACGAAGGCAAGGATCCACTGTTCCACAAGTACCAGTTGGAACCGGAAATCGCCCAGATCCATCGCCGCGAAGTCCCCCTGCCCAATGGCGGCTCGATCGTGATCGACCAGACCGAGGCCCTGGTGGCCATCGATGTCAACAGCGGCAGCTTCCGCACCGACGAGTCGGCCGATGAAACCGCCTATCGTCTGAACGTGGCGGCGGCCAGGGAAATTTCCCGCCAGTTGCGACTGCGTGACCTCGGCGGCGTGATCGTCAACGACTTTATCGACATGCGGCGTGAAAAGCATCGTCGTGGCGTCGAACGGGCGCTGCGTGATGCCATGAAACGCGATCGAGCCCGCACCAAAATCCTGCGCACCAGCCCGTTTGGCCTGGTCGAAATGACGCGTCAGCGAATTCGGCCCGGGATTAAACGCAGTGCCTACAGCGACTGTCCCTGCTGCCACGGTCGTGGCGTCGTAAAGACGGCCGAAAGCATGTCGCTGGAAGTCATCCGCGTCATCATGCTGGCCGCCCAGCAGCCCAAAGTGGCTGAGGTCAACATCCGCGTCAACGAGGACGTCGCCACGTTCCTCAACAATCAAAAACGCAAGGAACTGGCCGATCTCGAAGCCGAAGGCGAATTGGTCATCAAGATTTCCGGCAGCGAAAACGTCTACCCGGAACATCTCGAACTGGATTGCACCGACGAGAAAAGCAATCGCATCAACTTGCCGGTGTGATCAGGCGCGAGGGATGAGGCGCGAGGCATCAGTCACCTCTCCCCTGGCGGGAGAGGTCGCCGCGCAGCGGCGGGTGAGGGGGAAGGCGAGATCAGGCGCGAGGAACGAGGGATGTTATTGGTGACACGCATACTGAACTCCACAGGCGATGGGAAATCTGTTGCTGCAGAGAATGAATGCCGGTTGGGACGCGAAACCTTACAGAAAAATGGAATCGCCAGAAACCGGCGGATTTCGATCGAGAGGTTTCCTTGCGGCCAGTCAGAGCAAGTCGCTGAGTGATGGTATCTTTTAGGCCCGGACGTCAGTCCGGGTTGACCAGGGTGGCACAGAACAAGCCCGGGAGTGACGGCCGTAGAAACCTGCCTGTGAAGAAATCAAAGTAGCAGGCACAGGGACTGTGCCGTCTGCTTCTTAAAGTCAGAAAACACGAGTGTCTTCCGACAGCCACGGCACACGGAGTGTGCCTGCTACCTTTCGCAGCCAATTTTTCACAGCCAGCCTCTCCGCGACTCGATCATCAATCGGCCACCGGTAGCCCTTCAAACACGACGGGCACATCCGGCAGCGCCTCGACAAACGCCCGCCCGTAACGCCGTTGGTGGATTCGCGGATCCAGCACCACCACGATCCCCTCATCGGTGGCACTGCGAATCAGTCGCCCGAACCCCTGTTTGAATTTTATGACCGCTTCGGGTACCTGGTAATCCATAAACGGATTGCCACCGGCTTCCCTGATCGCCTCCATGCGGGCTTCCAGCAATGGATGATCGGGCACGCTGAAGGGCAACCGCGTAATGATCACGTTTTGCAGGGCCTCACCCGGTACGTCGACGCCCTGCCAGAAACTGTCGGTTCCCAAAAGCACGCCCCGTGGGTGCTTGCGGAACATCTCCAGCAACCGGCTTCGCGGCACACCATCCGCTTGGGAATACAGGGCATAGTTGTTACGCGTCAGCCAGGCGGTCAGCTGGGCAGCCGTGCGTCGCAGCGCATCGTAACTGGTAAACAGTACAAACGCGTGGCCATCGGTCTTTTCCACATAGTGCTTGATGGCATCCACCGATTGCCGAAAGTGCGTGTCACGATCACGGACCGGATCGGCCATGTCCTGGACCAGGATCAATTTGGCCTGCAGCGAATAATCAAATGTGCTGCCCAGTTCCAAAGTCTGGCAGTTGGTCAGGCCAATGCGGCTTTTGAAGAAGTCGAATGAGTGCTCACCGCCGGTCGCCAGCGTCGCGCTGGTCAAAATGACGCTGTCCGTTTTATCGAAAAGCTCTTCTCGCAACGTCGGTCCGATATCGATGGGTGCGGCCGTCAATTCGATACTGCGGCGGCGGCCCCGGCGTTGCTTCGATTCCATCCAGTACACCGCACCTTCCAGAGCCTGCAGCCGCCATTGTTCCAGTCCCGCCGACAGCCCGGTCAGCCGGTCGTGAGCCGACAGCAGGTCCTGCTTTTCCGCTTCGTCCCTGATCTTCCCGGCCGCCGTTTTAACGAATCCGGCGACGGCATCCAGCGCGGGCGACAACTGGTTTTGCACGATTCCGGCCTTACGCACCCGCACCGTCATGGCGGCGGATTCCTCGCCCGTCTTGCGAGCGGCCCAGTGCAACACGTCGTCAAAAAACTCCTGGGCCACCACGTGTGCCTGAATCACCTTGCGCTGACCTTCGCCCAAGCGGTGATGCACCAGCAGCCCCTTGTTGGTCGCGTCGTTATAGAGCTTGTTCAGCGTGTATTCGACCTGGCCCTGGGTGATGGATAATCCCAGGTGATTGCCGGCCACCTGCTCGACCGTATGGGCCTCGTCCAGAATCACGGCGTCGTAATCGGGCAGGATGCTGACGCCGAGGCGACGTAGCGACAAATCGACAAAGAACAGTGCGTGGTTCACCACCAGCAATTGGGCGTTTTGCATACGGCGGCGGGCGCGAAAATAAAAACAGTCTTTATGACGCGGACAATTGCGGCCCATGCAGTTGCCGCTGTCACTGGCCACTTCGTCCCAAACCTGCGGCGTGATGCGGAAATCAATGTCGGCTTTGGACCCGTCCCGCGAGCCCTCAACCCACTGGCGAATGGCCTGCAGTTCATCGACTTGCTGTTCGTCGTTAAACAGGGCAGGGGCCTTTTTCAGGGCCTGTTGCATTCGCCGCAAACTGATGTAGTTGCCACGGCCCTTGGCGAGGATTGCCGAGAACTCGCGCGGCAAGACACTTTGCACCAGCGGGATGTCCTTGTTGATCAGTTGTTCCTGCAGGCTGATCGTGTGCGTGGAAACGACGATGCGTTTGGATTTGGCATCGTCGTCGCCAAATTCCTGTTGTTCGGTGGCGGCCAGAATGGCGGGAACCAGATACGCCAGGCTTTTGCCCACACCCGTCCCCGCTTCCACGATCAAATGCCGTTTGGAAGTAATCGCATCGTAGACGGCGTCAGCCATTTTCAGCTGCTGCGGGCGATCTTCGTATTGTTCCAGCCGCCGGGCGATCAGTTGACCGGGCCCCAGCACATCGTGAGTTGTCAGCATCAAACGGAATGTCATCAACGTGAAGTGGTTTCACGCCAATATCCCAATCCAGATCCTGATGCGACAGGGTACCGAATTTGCATTTTGCAATTTCAGTAGTTCCAAAAAACCGTCGATTTGAACTGGGCCACCAGCCGCGAATGCGGCGACAGCTCATTCCGAGCTGTACACCTGCTGTCGCGGCTTCGCCGCTGATCCTTGATTTGCCGATGGAAACCCCAGGCCGAAGCCTGGGGCTACACGCTAACGCCGCTTTCGCGGCTGTCCATCGCCAGTAATGTTCCAGACGACGCGTGTTAACAACCTGCCGATAATTCATTAGCAGAACTGCCGATTTGAACAAAAGGTCGGCCTGGGATTCGGCCTGGTCTCGTAAATTTGCAACTACTGAATTTGCATTTTGGTGAGGTGGCATCCGCCCTCGGACTTCGCTGGACTCAGTCGCACTGCCACCGTCTGCCCGAAGGAAGGCAACTGGTTACACCTCAGCCGGGTGGTAGAAGGCAAAAGTGCCTTGCCCGGCTGCCTCATCCTTGGCGGTTGCCAGTGAAATGTCCGGCGTCTCGGCGGAGTTGACTGCATCGGTGGTCTCCAGTTCGTCGGCATCGATTTCGGTCAGCAACTCAGCGAGGATATCGCCGATGTGTTGCATGCCGCGGCGGCGAGTCGATCGTTTGCGTCGTCTGCGTTTCATGATGAAGAAACCCCTTGTTACTCAACCTCAAGTCCATGCCGGGCGGTGTTTGCCTGACTTAAGAGATTTTTCGCGG
>CAMYKF010000148.1 GCA_947258905.1 uncultured Pirellulaceae bacterium
GCCGGCATGAATGCGGCGCGGCGCATCCTGGCGGCGGTGTCATGGGCGCGTGCGGATTGAATGCCGCGCGGGCGATTTTGATGGACAAGAATTAGCAGGATCTTTTAAGTAGTTCCGCTTGCGCGCTGATTAGTTCCTGGTTCCTGGTTCCTGGCTACGGCACGCGGAGCGTGCCTGCTATCCTTCATTCCCGCACCTCCAATTCCACTTCTCCGGTTGTCACAGTGCCGTTCCAGGTATCGGTTTGCACGAATCGCCTCGGCAAGTACATGCGAAACCATGCTGAATAGCGACCTGGTTCCATCGACGAACCCCACACAGCCGGATGTTGCAACTCGATTGCCGGATCGTCAGGATCCAGCACAGCCAATTCGCCGGCATCAATCACCACCTCTTCACCCGGCCCCAGGTGGTACTGTTTGATAATCGAAATGCCCGAGTACCAGGTTGTGGTGAAATCCTGTTTTTGCTCGCGACCCTGATCCCCGAGTCGCCACAGCTTGAGACGATCCTCCTGACGCCACGAGTCGCTTTCGAACTCGATTGGCTCATCACCAGTGTTGCGGATAACGAATTCCATTTCCAGCTGTTCGCCAATGGTCGCCTGTCGACCATTGGGGAAATGGATCGCGGCCTGCAATCCTTCGCGTTCATCGCCGAAAACCAGATCCCGGTCATCTTCCTCGGGCGGTCGTTTTCCGCGAATCACCTGATGCCCGCCGCTGGACGATTGTTCGATGCTGCGGCCTGCCAGCTCTTCGGCCTTTTCATCGGTTAGCGGGCTCCAGGTAATCGCCGGTGGCGTCGAATTCATATCGGCCGTAACCAGCCAGCGTTGGGCATCGGTATCGTCAAGTTCGAATACTTCGCACGTGATTTCTTCGCGCGAGTTGGGAATCTGGAATTCCAGTTTCCAGGGCTTTTCCAAAGGAACATTTTCAATCGCAAAATGAGCATCGCGATCGGTCCAGACCTGGGCCAGCACGTTGGTACTGGGCGCGATTTCCTGACCACCATACGCCAGCGACAAACTGCGTCGCTGCAACAGATGTCCGTCTTGATCGACCAGATAGCCCTCGATGCGTGTGGCGGGTTGCATCATGAAATTGATGGTGACGGGTTGCCCCGGGAGAATCAGTTTGTCGCGTACTTGATCCAGAGTTCCCCAAGCCGTGTCTTCAATGGGCATTTCGTCGGCCATCAAGCGATCACCGGCCTGGCATAAATGGATTTCGGAGTAACCGTCTTTTGAGGCGTAGATGGTTGCGGCCTGCACTCCCACCCTGGCGTTGGTGAAATCGTTTGGCTGAAAGGTCAGCATGCCGGGACCGAATGTCAATTCGTAGGTCCCGTTGGCGTCGGTGGTTGCTTCGCCGGTCGGCCGCAGCGTGCCCGCCCCGGTGAAAGCCCGCACGCGGACTCCCGGCAGCGGCTGGCCGCTGTTGTCCGTGACAGTGCCCACGACGGTCCACGTCTCTGAGGCTGCCGATCCGCGATCGGATCCGGATTGATCGTCGCCGGAAGTCTCATCGGTCGCATCATTGGACGGGAGATTTGCCTCTTCTCTGTCACCGACCCCGATGATTCGCTGCAATGCTGCGCGGACGGCTTGCACCTTTTCCGGATCCCCTTTCAGGATGATTGCCCGGGAATCCCCGACGACCTCGATGGAAACGGAACTGCCTTCGCTTGCGGCTTCTGTGATCATCACTCCCATCGTACGCAGCCCAACGTCGCTGCCCCGCATGGTGATGATGGTGCGTCCAGGGGCCAGCGCGTGCAGTAACAACTGGTTGCGGGCCAGTGGCGTGACGCGAATCAGCTCCGGTGCATCCACGATGATTTCAGCAATCGAGTGGTCGAATTGCAGGATTCGCCCGCGGCCGGCTTGCAGCTCCACCGACTGTACATCGCGACCGATTTCATTCATTCCGTCCCAGCGCGGCGGAGGTTTGCCTTCATCTCGGCCCTCGCCGCCGACACCGGGAGTCTCATCTTCACCTGTGTCGTCCGGCCGGGTCGGTGCGAGCAATCCTTCGATCATTTCACGAACTTTTGCCACATTTTCCGGATCGCCGGTCAGCACGATGGTCCCCAGGCCTTCGATCACGTCGATTTTGACCTTGCCATCCACCCGATTGGGCATGCCATCGTTCAGGCGTTGCCGTAATTGTTCCTGCATGTTGGCGGGACCCTCCGGCGGAATGGCGGCATCCGACTCGTCATCCGGGATGATGGTGATGTCGGGGCCGCGCCATCCCCCTGGAGGATCTTTGTCAACGACGGATTGCGGCATCACGATAGCGACCAGCGTTTGGTCGATGTCCAATTCCGGGATAGCCGCCTGCACATTGACCCGGTAACAGTCGACGTCGTAAGCCGTGGACCTGACATTGCCCGGGATTGAGAAGCGGTGTAGACGCAGCCTTTTTACGTCATCCTCGGTAATGGTCAGCTGCCCGGTGACCATCTGGCTGCACACGGCATGGTGTCGCAACTGGAGTTCCTCGCCACCGGGCGCGTTAAGCGTGAACGAAGCCTTGCCCTTCGGTGCCGGCGCCCACTTGTCGCCCTTGCCCCATCGGTCCCAGGCAATCGTCATTCGGTTCTTGCGTGTGAATTGTCGACCGAACTGCCACCAGTTGGGAGATCCGGTGATCCACGGCGAGTAAGTGAATTCGTCATCCACATCGTCGACACCGGGGCGGAAAATGTAACGGTGCACGGCGTGCCGATTGGCGTCGTCGGCTGCTGCCAGGCACTCCTCAAACGAATCGAAGGAAGCCAGCAATCTCCCGTCCACAATGGCGACCCAGCGGCCGGCATGATCGGCAGCCAGTTTTTCACGTTCGCGATGGTAGGTGGTGTTGTTGAACAGTTGTTCACGCAACCAATGCTGTTGCCGGGCTGCAGCTTGATCTTCCTGCGAGTCACCCGGGCTCCACGTCGACGAGACAACAAAGTCGTGTCGCAGAACGGGGTTGGTATCATCGTGCTGTGTGATGCGAGCCTTGGCCAAATGCGCATTGAGAATTTGCGAGACCACAGCAGTGGCCTTGCCCTTGTCGTCGCCAAAGGAATCGGCCTGCGAATCAAAGACCATAAACGTCTGCCCGATCCGCAGATTGTCATTGGAGCCAAGATTGATGACGACCAGATTGTCTTCCCGTTCAACGCCAACGACCACGCCGTCGGCCATATCGGTCTCGCTGCGCGTCAGCTCTGGAATCGTCTCCTCGGGAGTCCGGAGGCCCAGTTCGGCGGGATCAAGTTCCAGGATTTTTTGTTGCGCGGTCGCCAGCCACTCACGAATCATGTCGATTTCTTCCTGCTTCTTTTGCAGCCGGGCGTTAATTTGCTCGAGCTGTTTGGCTTTCTCAGAGTGGAATTTGAATTCCTCGTTGATGGCGCGGTACCGCGCGTCCAGCAAGGCGCTTTTTTGCTCAAGCTGCTGCAAGCGGGCCTCGAATTTTTCGCCGGGTGAACGCTCGTCTGGCTCGGTATCATCGCCGTGCTCATCCCTGAGGTACCGCTTCCACAACTCGATCTGCCGATCGATTGACCTGATATCCGGGTGACCGGCACCAAACCGCTGCAACAATTGCTGTCGCGACAATTCCAGTTCCGTGATCCGTTGACGAAGTGCGGCTTTATTGGCCACTTCCGCCTCGTCGGTCGCTTTCGGGTCTTCCTGATTGCGAATCCAGTTCTCGATCGCCTGGTCGCCGCGCTCCCTGATTTCCAGCATGTATTGTTTTTGCGCTCGCTCGTCAGCCAGCTGATCGCGCAATTGACTTAACGTTTCATCCAACTCCCGCACCTTGACCTGATGCAGGGTCAAAACCGCATCGTTGTATTTGACAGTGGTAACGGTGTCTCTTTCGGCGAGGATAACGTTGTATTCGTCAACCGCCTGGCTGTACTTTTCCTCGAGGTTGTCGCTGACAGTTCGGAACAGATCAATGAGCTCACGTTGACGTTCCTCGTATTTTTGCTCAACTAACGCTGTGTCCTGTCGCATGATTTCGCCGAGCGAATAACGTAGCGGCCACTGGTCGGGCATTAGCCATACGCCGCGGCCGACACTCCAGCGAAATCCGTCCTGCACGCCCAGCTGCACGGTTACGATTTCCGGCGGCTCACCCGATTTGCCGACCCGCGTAAAGCGGACTTGCAGGTCCGGTTGCCAGCCTTCCCGTTGTTCTCCGTCCTGTTCACGCTGTTCCTCGGGGAACAGGTTCCAGAACCGGTGCATCAGGCGGGGGGCGGTCGTGGTGACCGAGTGCCAGCTGTAAAAATCATTGAGACTGACCAGTTCCACGCGAATCAGATCGCCTTCGTCTTCAGGCTTCGATTCAGACGCGTGCGCGAGATCGGAAAAGGAAACGAACAGACACAAACTGGCTACCAGCAGCGCCCCGATTCCGGCCAGCCAAACCAGCCGACGGTCATGGCCGACAGGCTGCCTGCCCGTCAAGCGTCGCACGCGGTTCAGTAACGCTCCACCGTTGGCAGCCAACGCGGGCACCGCGACGCGTTTCTCTTCCAGTGTCAACAACGCACGGGCCAGCGATTTGGACTTGCCGCCCGATGCGACAGCCAGATCATCACAGCAGAGTTCGCGTTCGTGACGCACGACCGAAGACATCCACCAAATAACCGGATGATAGAACAGCACCGTTTCAATAAATGTTTGCAACAGATTAACCAGATGGTCGCGGCGGCGGATGTGCGCCAACTCATGCAACAGGATCGCTTCCAGTTCCATGGCCGACAGGCTGGTGAGCGCGGACAGCGGCAACAAAATCGCCGGTCGGAACACGCCCACAACGGTCGGCACCTGAACCAGCTTTGATAGCGATAACTCGACGTGACGACGCAGATTAAGTCGCGCAGCCAGTTGTCGCACGAGCTTTTCGGTTTCCGCAGGCACCGGGCTGCGACCCGCATGCCGGACACGCCAGGCGGAATGCAAACCAACCGCCGGGCGAATGGAAAACAGGCAAATTCCCGCCAGCCAGGACATCACCAACCACGGCAGCCATTGCTGCAGAAGGGTCAACGATAATGGGCCTGCTGGTGGATTGGCATCGATGACGGCTGGCGTAATCGATGCGGCAGATGCCGGTGTTGGCACCTGGATTTCGCGCGCAGAAATGGCCGATGCAGGTTCGGTGGAAGTCTGTGGCGTGCTTGCCGCCGGGGTCGCCGTAATCGGTGCCGCGGGACTTGAATCAGCCGGAGCGTCAATCGCCTGTGCCAACTGCCCGGGTTGCACCACACAGAATGTCGTGCCGATAGCCAACACGGCCAGCAACAACCCGGCGACCGCCAGGCGGTAGCGTGTCACCGCCGAATCGCCGACCAGCGACAATGCGATTTTGAGGACTACTCCGATCAGGGCGATCTGCCACAACGAATGCAGCAGGCACCAGCCAATTTGCTCGGTCAGTGGAGAGGTG
>CAMYKF010000149.1 GCA_947258905.1 uncultured Pirellulaceae bacterium
ACTTCCGTAGATGCCTATATCGATGGACATGACCAGTGGCATGACGAACTGGTCCGCCTCCGCGAGATCGCCAATGCAACGGAACTGGAGGAAACCGTCAAATGGGGAGCGCCGACGTACACGATCAACGGCAAAAACGTTGTCGGTATTGGTGCATTCAAGTCCTGCGTCGGCCTGTGGTTTTTTCAGGGCGTCTTGCTCAAGGACAAAAACGAGGTGCTGATCAATTGCCAGAATGGAAAGACCAAAGCCATGCGGCAATGGCGTTTCAATGGAGGCAAGGAAATCAAGCCCCGGATCATCAAGTCCTATTTGAAAGAAGCCATCGAACTGGCCAGGCAGGGCAAGGAGATCAAGCCGGAACGCGGCAAGCCGGTGGTGGTTCCGCCGCTGTTGAAAAGTGCCCTGAAGGAGAACAGGAAAGTTGGTGCGGCTTTTGAAAAACTGACGCTCGGCAAACGACGCGAATACGCCGAGTATATCGCTGAAGCGAAACGGGAAGAGACCAAAGTCAAACGCCTTGCCAAAATCCTGCCCATGATCATTGCCAGCAAGGGGCTGAACGACAAATACAGAAGTTGACGTGGCGCAAGCTTCCAGCTTGCGATCAGTCCTCGTCGTTGGCCAGAGACTTCAGCCTCGCCGCGAAATCGCCGATGGGATCCAGTGTGTAGCGTTCCCGGATCCGCTGGCCGGCCAGTTGCCCCAGGTGCTCCCACTGTTCACGGGCCTGCCATGCACGTTCCAGAGCCTCGTCCAGCAAACTGGCAGTGGCACTTTCGGCAATGAACCCGGTGTTGCCGTCATCCAGTAGTTCAGCATTACGACCAATGTTGGTGGCAATCGCGATCCGGTTGCACAACATGGCTTCCACAATCACCAGCGGGGCGCCTTCGTATCGCGAGGGCAACAGCAACGCATGGTTCTCGGCCCAGATATCGGTGATCTTGTTTTTGAAACCGCAATACCGCAGCTGGTCCTCGATGCCGTGCATTTGAATCAGGTCTTCCAGCTGGCGGCGGTTGCCCTGGTCAGAGCCGTAAAAGTTCACGCGGATATTGCGTTGACGCCACTTGTCCTGCTTGAACACGGCAATCACCACGTCCTGTCCCTTGGACTGGAAGTGCAGCCGTCCCACACAGGCAACCGAGTAGCCGTCCTCGGTCGAAGGGTATTCCGGAACGTCATTGGGTCGCATGTTGAACGGGTTGGCGACAATCTCGTAATTGTCCAGCTGGATGGCCAGATTGTTTTCCATTTTGATGCGGTTTTCCTCGGACACAAAGAAGACCCGCTCGGCATTGCGATACCAGTCGCGATATTCGTCCAGACAGTCCGAATGGATGAAAAACGTATTGCTGGCGCATTGCACGTTGATGGCGTAGGGAATGCCCAATGCGCGGCATGCGGTGGCGACGTCGATGCGATCCGGGTGGAATCCCAGAGTTACCAGCACGGCGTCGGGCCGGGTCTTCTCCAGCCACGCTCGTTCGCTGCCAGGCTGGCCGTTGAACATCGAGCGGGCCCGGACGATCTTTCGTTCCCAGAATCCCTGCGGCCGGTTGCGCAACCACACGTCGCCCCCGCTGTCCTCCAGCTGGATCAGTTGCCGGGCCGTTTCCGGCCACCATTTGTAATTCACGCAAACGTCGGCACCGTCGACCTGCATTTTCCGCGCGGTGCGCCACCACAGTTCCTCGCTACCGCCCCACGGCATGCCGGTCATGCATGAATAGAATCCGATTTTCATGCTGACCTCTCGGTGACGGACGGGGTATCAGGTGCCGGTTCCGCCTGGGCAGCGTTTCCGGCCTGGTGGAAATGGCTTTTGACCGATGACACGTCGTCCGGCGCGGTGGCTGAGCTGGCGGATTCCCTCGCCCCGGCTCGCGGCGTGTCAAACCACACGTAATCATCGCGGTTGTAGTGCTCCCGGGCAAATTGGTACACCCGGTGCAGCAATGGATAATCACGATAGAACGGCTCACGCAACCACTCGGGTACCGGCTCGTCATAATCCGATTCATTGAATCGTGGCAAGTCGATCGCGGGTTTGCCAAGGATTTTTGCCAGTCTGCGAATCGACGTCTGAATATCCTCCTGAACGCCGATATAGATGAATCGCGTGGCCAGTCGTTCCTCGTAATTCTGCAGTGTCACGTCTTGCGGCAAATGGTTGTAAATCCAGTAGGGATACTCACGCAGGTAGTATTCCACCGTGGGATACTTGTCGAGGATGTTCTCCTGTTTGCCGCGATACCAGAATTTGCCTTCAGCGCTGCGGCGTTTGCAAAAAAAGAACATGGACACGGCGATGTCAAACGGATCACGCAACACGGTAAAGTACTGGTCGATCTCCGGATAGAAATAGGGCAAGCCGTATCCGCGACCATTGTCGAAGTGCCCGTGGATACATTTGACGTCCGGCAAAAAATTCCCCGCGGCATCGCGTGTCTGGATCCGTGGCAACAGGATGTCCTGCGTTTCATCCTGATTCAATTTGTGATACTGCGGGCCAAACCATTCGCGCAGCAACCGGATGAAACTCGAACCGGCGCACTTGGGCATGTGCGAAAAAATAACAGGTTTGGCAGGATCGTAAGTTTTCATCTTGTCCAGGAGGGACTGACAATTCGGCAGACAACCGATCCGTTAAATTTACCGATTTTCAGCTGTCCTTTACAGGGCGATCACTCCCCTCGCCATGCAGGCGATGAACGGTCTTCGCAAGTTCCTCGACGGTTGCCGCCCGGTTTCGTACCAGCAAACGCAACCAGTTGATGTAGCCGCGAAGTCTTTGGTTGGCCGATCGCTGTTGGAAGTACTTTTCAGGATAATTGCCCATCTCGTGAATCGCAGCCGACAATTCCGTCTGCAGCCGGGCCAGCGGGACGTCCCGGAACGCGGAATTGTCCGGAAAAAGCGATTGCGGCGTACCCGAGGGCTGCGGTGCGGCCAACCCTTCCCCGGGCAGGTCCAGAATCCGCGCCGGAAAATCGAGCGGCTGGCCGGATTCGCGAGCCAGTTTGCCTGCTTCCACCATTTCGCCCACCAAACGGGCTATGCGGGGCGTCGCCGGTTGCGAGTGTTGCAACGCATCGGCCATCAGCGTGTCCTGGACAAACTGCATGGCCGGAGGTGGATTGGCCAACTCGGCCAGCACCGGAGCGACCTGGGATTCGCTGTGGATATTCCAGGCCAACGGTGTCATCTGCGGTCGATTGTGAAAGTCCAGTACCGCCACCGGCAATCCAGCCACGGCCGCTTCCAGCTGCAACGTGGACGGCGTGGTAATTACGGCGTGAACCGTCTCCAGCACGTCACCAATCGGTCCAGGACGAGGCTCGAATCCCGGCGCTCCAGTGTTCGCATGCAGCGACTCGTTCATTCTCCAGATGACTTCCACCGTTCGGTCGTCAATTTCCGGGGTGGCATCCAGGACTTGCTTGACGACCGCCACCGCGCGATGAGTTTCCTCACGCTGCTGGTCGTTGAACCACGGAGTACGGGCTGAGGCCACCAGCAATCGGAACGGGCCGCTGTCGGGCAATTCGCGACGCCCCGTTTGCGTCCAGGCATCCAGCCGGGGAATGCCTGTCACTTCGCATTTGCCGACATTGCCCAAGGCCTCCAGCCATCGTGCTTGCGAGTTGCCAATGCAAGCCACCTTGTGCCCTGTTAAGGGCTGGAACATGGTGCCGTCCGCCAGGTCATCGTGCTCGAAACTGTTGCGGTATTCCAGGATTCCGTCGACCAGGATCAGCACCGGCACCTGCGTTCGCTCGACGACGCGCCGCAGAATTGAAATCTCTTCCCAGCGGTAATGGTTGTGCGTAATGACGATGCCGGCGTCATCGGGGGGCATCCAGTCAATGCTGTACTCGCGAATGATCTCGACGGGCAGCGGCAACTGGTCCAGCCAGCCGGCGTACAGCGCATTCTTGAGCGCTCCCGGAAACAGAATACAGGCCTTCAGTTGATTCATGGGTTTGGCGGGGTCAATGGTGAATGGTCCCGGAAGCGTTGAGATGGACGCTTCTCCCCATTAACTTCAACTTAATCCCTAACTTTAACAAGGGATACAGTAATCCTGTCACTCGAAGTCAAGGTTGGAGTTAACGTCAAGGCAAATTCGGCAAATTCAGAGTTGCCGGGTTCGCATGGCAGCTGCCGCGTTTGATATGGCGATCGGCTTCGCTTCGGGGACTCATCAAGAGTCCGGTTTTTTCGGCTGGATACACAATTCATCGAGCTGCCCGGTATCGACAGCGGCCGGCGCCCCGGTCATCAGGTCCATGGCGCGCTGGGTTTTGGGAAACGCAATGGTATCCCGAATGTTGTCGCGGCCCGCGAACAGCATGACGATCCGGTCGATACCCAATGCGATACCGCCGTGGGGCGGCGCGCCAAATTTGAGTGCGTCGAGCAGGAATCCAAATCGCTCCCGCGCGGTTTCCTCGTCCATTCCCAACAGTCCGAACACCAAACGCTGAATCAGGTTGTCATGAATTCGGATAGTCCCGCCGCCAGCCTCGTAACCGTTGATCACCAGGTCATAGGCCTTGGCTCGGGACTTGCCGGGGTTCTCCCTGAGCCCTTCCAGATCCTCGTCGCGGGGCGCGGTAAACGGATGGTGCATGGCGTGCCAGCAGCGAGTTTCCTCGTCGTAATCGAACATGGGAAATTCGACGACCCATGAAAAGTGCATTTGCGCCGGATCATACAGTTGCAATTCCGCACCCAGCTTGCGACGCAAGCCCGCCAGAGCCTTGCACGAAACTTCCCAGGTGTCGGCAATAAACAGTAGCAAGTCGCCGGGTTCGGCACCCAATCGCTCGCGAAAATCCTCAAGCAGTGCGTCGTCGAAGTTTTTGGCAATTGGCCCGCCGAAGACGCCGTCCGGCTCAATCCGCATCCATGCCAGTCCCCTGGCTCCAAAGTCCTCCTGCACATAGGTTGTCAGCTGGTCGATCCGTTTGCGTGAGAAATCGGGCGCAGCGCCTTTTACATTGATCGCGCGAACAAAGTTTCCAGCATCGGCGACCGAGCGAAAGACGCGGAATTCGCTCTGGCCCGCCAGGTCCGTGCAATCGACCAGTTCCATGCCGAAACGCAAATCCGGAGCATCGTGGCCAAACCGCTGCATGGCTTCGTCGTAGGTCATGCGTGGCAGGGGGATTTGCAATTCAGTGTCGAGCAGCTCTTTGGCCAGACGCTGCATCAACCCGTCGATCATGGCCAGCACATCCTCGGTTTCTACAAAGGACATTTCCAGGTCCAGTTGGGTGAATTCCGGCTGGCGATCGGCCCGCAGGTCCTCGTCGCGAAAGCATCGCGCGACCTGAATGTATCGATCGTAGCCGGCAATCATCATGATCTGTTTGTAGATTTGCGGTGATTGCGGCAGGGCGTAATAGGTTCCCGGGTGTACGCGGCTGGGAACCAGGTAGTCGCGGGC
>CAMYKF010000150.1 GCA_947258905.1 uncultured Pirellulaceae bacterium
CCAGGAGACAAGCGGCACGTTCGAAATGGACGGCGATATCTATCGCTCTGCACAAATCGTCATTCATCCGGATTTCAACCGCTTTACCCTGGACAACGATCTGGCGATTCTCGTGCTCGCTGAAGCCGTCATTGACGTGCAGCCGTCCACGATCTTTCGCGGCCTGCCTTTGGTCGGCGACGTACTGACCATCGTCGGATTTGGCGGCTCAGGGACCCCTGCCGATGGCTCTGACAATACGTTTGGCATCAAACGGTCGGGCATCACGACCATCGACGAAGTCCGTCCTGACCTGATCATCTGGAAATTCGATGACGTTGCCGAATCGAACACCGTTGCCGGCGATTCCGGAGGGCCTGGTTTTCTGAATATCGACGGACAGTTATTGCTGGCGGCCGTCACGTCCGGCGGAACCGAGTCCGATTCCTCCCTGGGCGACTGTGCCTTCAACACTCGCGTCGATGCCTATGCGGGCTGGATCGACACGGTGGTCAGCGGGACTCAGGATCCGGTTGACGATAGCAGCGACGATGACAGCGGCGAAGACTCATCCGCCTCCGGCGAAATGCATGACGAAATTATGGAGATCCTCAACGGGCCCTTTCCGCTGTTGCGTCTGCTGATTTACTTTCTGATGGCCCTGTATGACGCCCTGGTTGGCGAGGATGACGACGGCGATACGTCTGAACCGATGACCGACCCGGCAGTCGATCCGGTGGACGATCCCGCCGTCCCGGGTGAGGACCAGCCGGCAGGGGAAACTCCGGCAGGGGACCAGCCGCTTCCACCGTCCTCCTCCGATGATGGTTCCGGGGATGATGGTTCCGGGGACCTTCAACCTGCCGGCGATTTGCCGTTGGTGGGCGATGCACCGGCCGAATCCCGTATTCGCGAAAACAGTTCGCCCGGGCGGACGCGCCGCGGCTGGGGATCATGGACCCGTTCCAGATACTGGCGCGATCGACAGTGAGGCACTTGTTGTGGGCTGGTCTTCTGACCAAGCCACCGCCAGTTGTGGGTTGGTCGACGCGCTGTTGTGGGTTGGTTTCCCGACCAAGCCACCATTCGGAAACCAGCGCCGTCAAACCTGCATATTGGCCCACCAGACCAGCGCAAAAATAATTCCCAGGAAGACAATCAGCCAGATGGCAGCCCGCACGCTGTGGCCGACGATTTCCTTGAGGTGTTCGTGGCGTGTGCCGCCGTATACCAGACTGATAACCACGATCAGCGGCACCGCGTACCAGATCTGTGCGTCCCAGATCGAGCCCAGTAGCAGCATGTTCATTATCTGATTACCCGTTCCAAGTCATCGTGGTTCATACTGAAATCGATGCGCAGCTTCCCCGTGTCACCCCGCACCCTCTTCTTCATCGGGGGCGGCGTGAATGGCTGGCCCCGCGAAAGCATCATAGATCACCAACACGTTCAACAGCCCCGCCACAACGGTGAACAAGGTGCCCAAATCAAAGAAATACCGCATCTCCGCGTGCCACATTCCCAGCACATCGTTTTTGTCCTTGAGGATGGGCTCTTTGGGTGGAGCCATAAACCCGTCACGGATGGGCCGCTCCTGGAAATTCTGCCGTTCATTGGCCGCAATCAGTTCGTATTCACGTAGCTGGCCTTTGGCGTCCTTATAGCCTCGCGGGTAACGCTCGGCCATCACAAAGAACGGATCGCGATCATTCTTGACCTTGACCGACTGGGCCAGCGCCAACAGGCTGGGCATACCGAAACCGGACTGGCAGATGAACTGCCAGCGAAAATCGTTGGGACGAAACGAAGCGTAAACGACGCGCCCCCGTCCGATGACCAGCCCGTACATGAATGTGGCGACGATACAGATCATGAACAGGAATCCCTTCATGAATCTGCGTTGATAAAAATGGCCGGCACCTGGCCACAACCACGCCAGCAAGGCCGCAATTCGCGGGTCACGCAAATCCAGCTCCACGGCCTCTTCGCCGTGCCCGGCTCGATATTTCAGGGACATTTACGGGTCTTTTATGCTGATGAAAACTCGGCGGCGGCTTGCTGCCAACGCGTACCCCGGCAACGGCGGACTTGTTTGGCCGAATCACCGTCGTCTACGATCTTGCAGCTTCGCACCCCGTCGAAATCGGGGGCCCAGAAGCGCAACACATGGCCCGGGTGATGCGTCTGAATGTTGGTGATCAGGTAGTGCTGTTTGACGGCCAGGGCTGCGAGGCGACCGCGGTCATTAAATCGATGGAGCGGAAATCGGTGACGTTGCAGGCTGAAACACCGCGGGCGGTCAGCCGCGAATTGTCATTTCAACTGGTGGCAGGCGTGGCATTGCCCAAATCCGACCGGCTCAGATTTCTGGTGGAGAAGCTGACAGAAATCGGACTCAGTGACCTGTATCCCGTCCATTGGCAACGATCGTCAGTCCAGCCCCGCCCGGCTACGATCGAGAGAACGCGTCGCTATGTTATCGAGGCCAGCAAACAATGCGGGCGCAATCAGTTGATGCAAATTCACCCGCCCGTTTCTTTTGCCGAGTGGTGCCGGATGCCCGTGGACACGGCTGCCCGCCTGTGTTTTGACACGGGTCAATGGCCGTTGGCTACCGCCGAGCTGCGACCAGCTGATCAGCCCGTTTGGTTCGGCATCGGGCCCGCAGGCGGATTGACCGATGATGAATTGGCACTGGCTGCCGAACAGCAGTGGCGAATGGTCAGTCTGGGATCGCGCACGTTGCGTACAGAAACGGCAGCCATTGCCGCTGCGGTGACTGCCATCACCGTCATGGCCGGCGGGGCCAAGCGGGGTTAATCGTCTTTGTCGTCGGCGTCGTCGGATTCGCCTTCCTTGTCTTCCATTTCCTGCTGAGTCTTTTCCACATCCACGCCTTCGGCAGCCCCTGGAGTGATGGTGCCGAACAAATGGCCGCCAACATCGCCATGTGACCAGGTCCCGGCATACTTGCCGTTGTAGATCACAACCCGCGAACTGAACGGTCCCATTCCCAGAAACGAAAAATCTGTCAGAGTGATGATGGGCGTATCGCCCGCCCATTTGACTTCCAGCGGCAATGGCACGGAAACATCATGGTCGCTGTATTTGATTCGCGCCACAAACAACCACATGTCGCCTTCGGGCATCTTCTGAACGCTTTTGATGTGATACTCTTCCGAGGTCAGGTCATCGAGTGCCTGTCCCGTCACGGTGAAGCTGCCGGTAAATTTTGCACCCGTCAGCAATTCGCTAAAGCCGTCGTAGCGAGCTTGCGTTTCAGCGTCGTTGGCCGGAACGTCTGATTCGCCGGAATCCTGCGCGAAAGCAATTCCCCCGAGGACCAGCCCGCTGGCCAGAGACAGACACATTGTGCGAACGAATTTGGCGATCATCAGATTCTCCTTGCAGATTGCAGGTTACGGCCATTCGGTATTCTAGCCGTCCCCGCGGGCTCGTCCAGGCCGGGAATCGCCATACTATCAAGGCTGGTGTTGTCAAAAAAACTGCTGGCTCCTAAGCTGAGACGCCTGCTCAAAATATCAAATCACACCGGAAAAGGAGTTCGGCGAGTGTTAGTTGCCGCTTCAACCAACTGTTTTGCTCACCTCCCGCTTCAGGAAGCGCTTGGCAAGCTGGTCGACCTCGAATTCTCCAGCATCGAACTGGTCCTGTCGGAATCCAACGACGAGCTAAAGCCGTCGCAGATTGCCGCTGACCTGACGGAGGCGATCGCCCGTTGCCAGGAGACCAAAAGGCTTTCGGTCATTTCCTACTTCGTTGACATTCAGGCCGAAGGGGCCGAGTACTTCGAGCAGTTCAAGGCCATCTGCAAACTGGCCAAGGCGACCAAGGTGGTGACGTTGACCGTTCCCTCAAGCCCCCTGGGCACGCCGTTCAACGAGGAGGTCGAACGCTGCAAGGCCCTGGTCGACATTGCCAACACGGAAGGCATACGCGTGGGCTTGCTCAGCATGACGGGGTGTGTATCCGAAGACCCGGACACCGTCTGTGTCATCTGCGACCACGTCAAGGGCCTGGCGTTGTCGCTGGACCCCAGCCATTATGTCTACCAGCGAGAGAACCCGCCCGACATCGACAAGCTGTACAAGTACGTGCACCACATCTATCTGCGTGACACGACCAAAGATGAATTGCAGGTGCGCGTCGGTCTGGGCGTCATCGATTATGGCAAGCTCGTGAACAATCTGGCCAAGCACGATTACCAACGGGCCCTGTGTGTGGATATTGTCCCTCAGGATGACGTTGATCACATGGCCGAGTTGCGAAAAGTCCGCTTGTTGCTGGAAAGCCTGTTGATCTAGCAAGACGCGAATGGCGTGGCGAATGCCGCCATCATTTCTCCGCGACATGCACCGGCACCCGCAAAAAGTTGAATGTCGCCTGCGCCATGCACTACAATGTGCGAAATTCTTCCACAGCCGGCACGGACGAACCGGATGAATGATTCACTGGTTGGTATCGCAAGTGGTAACAGGTCATTGCACAAACAAGGCACCTCACTCGGATGAGATTCCGGATGACCTGAGCCGTCTGGAGGCCGTCGCCGCTCGTCCGGTGCAACAACAGTTTTGGCTCCTGCAGCAACTGGTGCCTGATGTCGGTGTCATCAATATTGCCTCGAAACTGGGCTGGCAGGGTCCCCTTGATCCGCGGGTCTTGCAAGATGCACTGTACGATCTGGTTTGCCGTCACCAGTACCTGCGAACGACCGTCGAGTATCGCAACGAACATCTGGTGCAGATCACACATCCGCCAGGGGCTCCCGCCGTTGAATTAATCGACTTGCAATCAGTTCCGCTGGCCGAGCGTCCGGCAACGCGGGACGCGGTCCTGCGCGAGGCCGCACAGCGGCCCATGCCGATTGATCTTGTACCCGCCATTCGCTGTCAGGTTGTGCGTCTGGATCAGCACCAGCACGAAGTGGTACTGATCGTCAGCCATCTGATCAGCGACGGGCTGTCGATGGGCGTGCTGTGTGCAGACCTGATGCACGCCTGTGTGGCCCGCCTGCAGGGCCGACCCGCAACATGGAAAACCGGTGCCAGCGTTAACCTGAGCCACTTGCCCGCCGAACCCGATCCGGAAGGCCAGCTTCCGACAATTGATTTGCCCTGCGATTTTGCTCCGCCAGCGACACCGACCTACCGCGGACAACGGCTCGAATTCTCGCTCCCGGCCGCTGCGACTCGCCAACTCGTTTCCTTCAGCCGCCAGCACCGTGTTTCCCCCTTTGTGACGTGGATGTCACTGGTGCAGACGGTCATTTATGCGTGGACCCGGGAACCGCTGATTCCCGTCGATTTCCCCATGTCTGGTCGCGATCGCAGTATGCGTCGTTGCGTGGGGCCCTTCCTGCAATCGGCAACCGCCGAACTCGCGGCCGACGATACGATCTCATTTGCCAGTCTTGTTCAGCAAAACTCGCAATGCGTGGACTCTGCTACCGGGCACGCTCGGCAAGCGCATGGTCGGCGTCCGAAGTTGCTGCTGGATTACCAAACGGCGCTGGATAAGGTCAAACTGACTGACGCGATCACGGTCATGCCTGGCGAGCTGGACAATGGAGTGGCACTTGCCGAGTTGCGTGTGGGAGTGCGTCGTCGCCGACGTTGTTTCGATATTCACATTGATTTCGACACCGATCGATTTGCTCCGACAACAGCCAGACGATTTGCGGCGCAGCTCCAACAGACTTTGCAGCTGGTCACCACCCATCCCGAGACTCCGCTCGGTCAGATCGAGATGCTCACCGAACAAGACCGGCAGCTTGTCGAGCAAGTCAATCAAACTGCCCGGCCTTTTGACCGCCGGCAATTGGTGGACCAGGCCATCCAGCGGCGGCTGAGCCATACGCCCGGGCAACTTGCGATGGTCGATCAGCGGCACAGCGTATCCTGCGAGCAACTGAGTCGACAGGTCGAGTCGATTTGTCAGGACTTGCGTTCCAGAAACATCGTGCGCGGCGATCGTGTAGCGATTTTGATGGATCGCAGCAGCCAGGCCGTTGCTGCAATGATTGCCACGATGAAATGCGGCGCAGCGTTCGTGCCTGTGGACCCCGTTTATCCAGAACCGCGCCGCCAGCAAATCCTTGAAGCTGCCGATGTCAGGTGCATCGTCACCGATGCGCAGCACAGGCATCTGGTTCCGCCCGAGACGGCAGTGGTTGTCGACCAAGTGCCACTGGATGAATCGCCGAAGAGTTCGTTATTGTCGGATGACCTCGCGCAACCATCCGCCCGGAATTCTGACGACGTGGCTTACGTGCTGTTTACATCGGGTTCCACTGGTACGCCCAAGGGAGTGCAGGTCACGCATCGCAACCTCGCCAATTTTCTGGCAGCCATGGATGATTTGCATGATACGCCGCCAGAGGGATGCTGGCTGGCCGTGACCAGTATGTCATTTGACATCAGCCTGTTTGAGTTGTTGTGGACCTTGTCCCGCGGCCTTAGGGTTGTCATCGAGCAGGATCCGCTGGGTTTAACTCCTGGCGGTCAAGTCCGACTGGCTCGGAGGATGCAGGAACATCACATTACGCACCTGCAATGCACACCGGCGTTGATGCAGGCCTTGCTCAGGGAACCTGCCGTTCGCGACGCAGTGCAACGTCTGGACAAGCTGTTTGTCGGTGGTGACGTCATGCCAGTGGAACTGGCCAGCGATTTGAGCGAATTGGTCGGCGGCGATGTGTTCAACATGTATGGCCCGACCGAAACCACGATCTGGTCGACGGCATGGCGTCTGCCGGATGACGTGAGCAAGGTTGTCATCGGGCGGCCACTGGCAAATACGACGGTCTATGTGCTGGACCAGCACCGGCGACTGCTGCCGCCCGGCATCGCTGGCGAATTGTACATCGGCGGTGAAGGCGTCGCGGCAGGTTACTTTCGCGACACTGGGCAAACTCGCCATCGATTTGTTGATTGTCCCGGGCGTGGCCGGCTGTTTCGCACCGGGGATCGGGCTTGTATGCAGGAGAGCGGCGAGATCGAGTTTCTGGGCCGCATCGACCAACAAGTCAAATTGGATGGCCACCGGATCGAGCTGGGCGAAATCGAACATTGCCTGCGTCAACATCCCGCCGTGGAAGACGCAGTTGCCGTGCTGATCGATACGCCACAGACCAAAACACTTGCGGCGTTCGTCATCGCCAGCCGCAACCGATCGACGCAGCTGGATCATCACGAGCTGCTGAATCATGTGCGCAACCGCTTACCCGTCTGGATGGTGCCAGCGCATATGGAAACGCTGGATAAATTTCCGCTGACGCCATCGGGCAAACTCGATCGACGACAGCTCGCGTCGTGGCCCCGGACTCCGAGTGGATCTTCGCCGGGTGCGCTGCAGCACGACACTGGCCAGAACGGTCGCGAAAGCCCGCACGTGGCCTTGGCGGAACGGGTGCGGCATCTGGTCATGGACACGTTGCAACTGGAACAACTGCCGGCCAATGCTCGCATGGCGGATCTGGACATCGCTGAAATCCATGGCGACTTTCTTCCGGCCACGCCCGCTCGTCGAATTAATTATCGCTGCCATGGGCAACGGGGCGGTCAACGGTACTCCATCTCGAACCTCGCCGACTGACGAACCAGCGCCCAAACCGCCTGTCATGGAATCGTCGTCCATCGGCCGGCTGGAGCGCGCCAGCCAGTCATTTCGTGAAACGATTCAGGATACATCGCTGCATCCCTACGCGCGTTTTGTTGAGCCGGTGAAGTCGGAATTGCTGGCCCGTGCTGGTCTGGACAAAACGTTTGTGCGCGGCGAGGGCTGCCACCTATGGGACCGCGATGGCGAGCGCTTTCTGGATTTCGTCGCCCAATACGGTGCCCTGCCCTTTGGCTACAATCCTCCCCGCATCTGGGAATCGTTGCAGTTTACGCGGCAGCGGATGTTGCCCAGCACTGCGACCAGTTCGCTGCTCGATTCGGCCGGGCAACTGGCTCAACGATTGCGGCAGCTGGTGCCATACATGCAACACGTGGTTTTTTGCAACAGTGGTGCCGAATGCACGGAAGTCGCCATCAAGTTGTGTCGCTCGGCAACGGGCCGCGACCGAATTCTGTCCACCAGACATGGTTTTCACGGATTGACGACCGGTGCCGCCGGGGCCACTGGCAGCAAGGAATTTCGCGACGGTTTCGTCTCCGATCAACAAAATTTCGGACACGTTCCGTTTGGCAACGTCGAAGCATTGCGGCAGACGCTGGAGCGACAAGCTGACAAGATCGCCGCCTTCATCGTCGAGCCGATTCAGGGCGAGGCGGGCATCAACGTTCCGCCCGACGGCTACCTTGGACAGGTGCGCGACTTGTGCTCGCGATATGGTGTGTTGATGGTGGTCGATGAAGTGCAAACGGGACTGGGACGTACCGGCCACATGCTGGCCTGTGATCGCCACGGGGTGATGCCGGACGTATTGTTGCTGGCCAAGGCACTCGGGGGCGGGCTGGTTCCTGTCGGCGCCGTGCTGTGCCAGTCGCATGCCTATTCGGACCGATTCGGATTGCGACACTCGTCGACATTCGCCGGCAATGCGCTGGCTTGTCAGGCCGGTCTGGCGGCACTGGATTGGCTGCAGGAAGACGACCAGGCCCTGATCCGGCATGTGGCCAGCACTGGCGATTTCCTGCACACCGGCCTGTTAACGATCAAACAGAAGTTCCCTGCAATGGTGCGTGAGGTGCGTGGCAGGGGCTTTATGCAGGCCATCGAGTTCGACTTCAGTACGCTCGACAAAGGTCCAGGACTGCTGGGATTCCTCGCCGAACAGGAACTACTCGTGCATCTGGTGGCCAGTCATCTGCTCAATATGCATCACGTCCGCCTCGCCCCTTCGTTTGTGGGTCGTGAAGTGTTGCGAATCGAACCACCGCTGATCGCCGATCGCGACCAGTGCCAGCGTCTGGTAAGTGCGCTACATGACACAATGCAAATCCTCGAGCGACGCAACACGGCAGCATTTTTGGCCCCGTTGGCTGGAACGACTCCACAACGCGTATTGCAGAACTCACAGGGTATCACGTCCACCACCCGCACTGCGAAAACCGGGGATGACCCAACCGCTGCAGCCGATTATCGAGTCACCAATGAATTTGGCTTTCTCATCCACCTGTCCTCGCTGGAGGATTTTGCACGCTTTGACGAGTCACTGGCAGTCTTTGACCACACTCAACTCGCACAGCTCAAATCGCAACTCGTTCGATCGAGCGAACCGTTTGTGATCGGCAGTAACGATTTTGTCTCGAGCCGCGGCGTCGCAGCGCGTGGTCATTTTGTGATCGTGCCGTGGACGCCCGCGGAATTACAGTCAATGCCCGTGGATGAAGCACTCGACCAGGTGACGCGGGCCGCTGAAGTTGCCGCCGGGCAAGGCGTCGAATTGATCGGGCTGGGCGGATTCACTTCCATCGTCGCCATGGGCGGCGCAGCGCTGCCCGTTGCCAAATTGCCACCGGTAACTTCCGGTAATTCGCTGACCGTAGCTGCCACCCTGACCGCCTTGCGGGAAACCTGCGCAACTTGCGGTACAGACCTGCACAACTCAACCGCCGCAATCGTGGGAGCCTCAGGTCAGACTGGCCGCGGCCTGGCGATCATGCTGGGAGAACAAGTCGATCGGCTGGTGTTGATAGGGCGTAACGGCGAACTGCCTTCCTCGAGACAGCGTTTGCGGCAGGTGGCGGCTGCGATTGTCGATCATCTGGTCGATGTGAATGCAGATTGGCAGTCCACTGCCGGTCCACTGGCACGCGATGTTCGGCAATTCGACCAGGGCAATCGTGACCAACTGCTGGAGAAACTGCTGGCGGTCGGGCGTATCGTGCTGGCCGGCCATCTCGATGAACTGGCAACGGCCGACGTCGTCGTCACCGCTTCCAGCGCCACACAGTCGTTTATTGAATCGGCGCATCTGCGACGGGGAGCGATCGTGGTGGACGCATCGCGACCCGCCAACGTAGCGTCGTCGGTGCGCGATCGTCGTCCGGATGTTCGCTGGATCGAAGGCGGCGTCATGGAGATACCCGGTTCGCCGCCACTGGATTTGTTTGCCGGTCCGCACCCGAATCACACGTTTGCCTGCGTGGCGGAGGCGGCCCTGTGGGCGCTGCATCCGGAAGTTCGCGGCCTTTCCGCAGCCATCACTCTGGAGCCTGCCAGGATTCGCAGGCTGGGCTTACTGGCCAGGCAAAACGGATTCCGCGTCGTCACCGGTCAGGATCAGCATTCGTGACGCGTCGGACAATCCTCGATGCTTAACGGCTGACTGGATTTGACATCGGTGATACGCAACGACTTCTTGCCGGCCAAAACCTGGTCGATCTCCTCGGCAATCACATCGTGTCGCCAGCCGGTATACAA
>CAMYKF010000151.1 GCA_947258905.1 uncultured Pirellulaceae bacterium
GATTATCAGGATCTCGCCCGCGATCTGCTGGGATTGCCGTCGGTCTTCAATCGCAGCCGCCTGCCGGGAATGGACGTGGTGCTGGGTTGTGGAGGGGGTGAAATCGTGGAGCAAGAAGACCTCAAAGCGGCCATGGCCGATCAAGGCAGCAATTTTACGCCTGGCAACAAATACCTGTCTCGCAACGACCTGTCCGCAATCGATGCCAGAAACGGCGGGACGTACCAGGTGGCTTTACGCGATGACAGCCGCTCCGGCAGCCAGGTACTGGCAGAGGCCACCGCGGCCGCCATCAAAAATGGACTGCGGCTGTTTGGTTTCTTCGGGACTGGCGAAGGCCATTTGCCGTTTGCCACGGCCGATGGCGATTACTGGCCCGCCGCAGGTATATCCAAAACCGAGGTCTACAGCGACGCGGACAAAACGGCCAATCCCACGCTGCGGGAAATGACCGAGTCCGCTCTGGCCGTGCTCGAGCAAAACGAAAACGGTTTTTGGTTAATGATCGAAGCCGGCGATGTCGACTGGGCCAATCACCAGAACAACGTCGACGATTCGATAGGGGCGGTGTTCAGTGGCGAGGCGGCTTTCCAGGCAGTTTGCCAGTGGGCCGAACGCAACGATTGCTGGGACGAGACGGCCGTCATTCTCACCGGCGACCACGGGCATTTGTTTGTAATCGACAAGCCCGAGGCGTTTGTACCGGGCAGGTAGTCGCTGCATCAACGTAGCGGACCTCGCCAGAGTTCCGTGCTTCGAACTGCCTTCCCAACCTTTGTCAAATCTCTCACGAGATTTGCTACAAAAAAATGCCTGCCGGACTCGGCAGGCATCTTGTCTCGTTGGCGAACCGAACAAACCAATACTGGTTCGCGCCTCTTGCTCCCGTGGAAGCGGTGGGCAAAGGCATAATGGATAAATATGGCTGATGCGAGGTCCCGGACGTGCCGAATACGATTCGGCAAATTAAATGGCCAGGGGCAAGGCAACCATTTAATGACTTGGGACGTCTGAGACCTCACGGCCAGTGACCAGCCGAATTCGACCAGTCCGACAGATGCTTAAGCAGACGATATGCCGGAACCGGGCGAATCCGGAATTTTTGTCCGGATGGCGATTTCTGCCGTGTTTCAGGATCGCCCCGGTCCGCGGCAGCTTGCGGTGCCCGATCGGCGGGCTGTTTGATTCCGCTACAAGGGTTGTGTTTCAATCGGGCAGAATTGAACATTTCGCAAAAAACCGCGATAGATTAGGGTAAACCACGCCTTCGGTCCCGTACAAAACGGCAGCACCCACGACTCGCGATGTCATCCAACAGCAACCAGATTCCGCTCGAACAGCGGCGGGAAATTGTGATTGCGGTCAATCCGCATGCGGGATCCAGTGCCACGGGACGGGCGGCGGATCAGCTGGCCGAAGAATTAACGGCTCGCAACTACCGGGTAGGCATCGAATCGGACATTCACCAGATTGCCGAAATGGCTCGCACCAGGCCCCACTTGCGAACCGTCGTGGCAGCCGGTGGCGATGGGACGATTGCCTTGCTGGCCAATCGCTTGCCCCAATCGACGGTGTTCTCCATCCTGCCGCAGGGAACCGAGAATCTGCTGGCCAAGCACATCAGGATGCCTTTTGATCCGCCAGGGGTCGCCGGCATCATTAACGACGGAATTTCCGCTTGCCTGGATACCGGTCGTGCCAATGGGCAGCTGTTTCTGGTAATGGCCAGCTGCGGATTTGATGCGGAGGTCGTGCATCAGGTTCACAAGATCCGCAAAGGCAACATTCGCCACTGGGCCTACGCCAAACCAATTATCAATTCGATACGTAAATATCGATATCCGACCTTGTCGATTTATTGCGATGATGAAACGAGTCCGATCCGGGCCAAGTGGGCTTTTGTGTTTAACGCGCCGCGGTACGCTATGGGATTGCCGATTGCCGAAGAGGCCAGTGCCATGGATGGCCTGCTGGATTTGTGCGCCTTTCGTGGCGGCTATCTGGTCAACGGGCTGATGTATCTGGCTGGCATCCTGATGCGGCAACACCGCCGCTGGAAGGACACTCATGTGGCACGCGCGACACGGGTTCGCATTGAATCGGACGAGCAAGTGCCTTACCAGCTGGACGGAGACCCTGGCGGACACCTGCCGCTGGAAATCGAAATCGTCCCGCGGCGACTGAACATTTTTGTTCCGCAGGCGTGGGCGGCGAAACGCGGTATCGAACCAATAGCTCGTCAAGTTCCCGAGGCGACTCAATAAGACTCATGTCAGGAAACATCGCTCAAATAGCCGACATCCGTTGCGGAGGCGACGAGCCGCTGGTGCTGATTGCCGGACCGTGCGTGATCGAGAATGAAGCATTGACGCTGAAAATTGCCGATGAGCTAAAGGCCCTTTGCGTCAGGCTGCAGGTGCCATTCATATTCAAGGCATCGTTCGACAAGGCCAATCGCACCAGCCTGAGTTCGGAACGCGGACCTGGCATCGATGAAGGACTGAGAATTCTCGAGCGAGTCCATACGGACACCGGCGTTCCCGTCACCACCGACGTTCACGAACCCCGTCAGGCCCAGCCCGCCGGCGAAGTTTGCCAGTTACTGCAGATTCCAGCCTTCCTCGCCCGACAAACCGATCTGTTGGTAGCGGCCGCCGGCACCGGTCGAGCGGTCAACGTCAAGAAAGGCCAGTTCATGTCACCGACGGACATGAAATACGTGGTTGAGAAACTGCGTGGCTCGGGCTGCGAAAACATCCTGATTACCGAACGCGGTACATTTTTCGGATACGGTAAACTGGTCAACGACTTTGCCGGTGTGGTGGCGATGCAGCAACTCGGCGTGCCGGTTGTGTTTGACGCAACACACAGCGTCCAGCAGCCTGGTGGCAGTGACGGGGTGACGCTGGGCAACCGGTCCATGGTTGCTCCGCTGGCCCGGGCAGCGGTGGCTGTCGGTGTTAACGCGGTATTTGTGGAAACTCATCCCGATCCTGACACTTCCCCCAGTGATGCGGCCAACATTTACCCGTTGGCGAAAATGAGCGGTTTGCTGGCCTCGCTGGTCGCCATTCGCAGCTGTTGCCGTCCCGGTCATTTGCAAACGCCCTGATTCAATTCACAATACAGCATTCTGATATTCGTTCTTTATTCCTTTCATTCCCGACCGACGATGACTCCAGCCATGAATCGCTTTGGCAAGATCGCCCGTGCCGCTTTGATTGTTCTGATGTGCGGCAGTTTGTTCTGCAACGGTTGCTCCAATAACTCGATTAGTGAAATTGAGGACCTGGAGACCGTGACGCTTTACACCCAAAGCGACCAGTTGGCCAACACGATGGAGTACATCAAGAGTCTGGAGCGTTACGAGCTGGCTGATTTTCGCGACAAGGTCAATTCGGGCCTGAATCGCTGGCGCGCCTCGCTGGAAGAAGATGCTTCGAGCGGCTGGACCTTGCCGGAACTGGCAACCACCTTGCCCGAGCAAATCAAAAATCACTCTGTGTTTACCCGGCTGGACGACGATGTGTTCTTTGCCGCTGACGCCGATTTTTTGCAGCAGAGTTACTGGTACCGCACGATCGCCAACCGCGTCGCGAATTCCAACCAGATCGTCAACCAGGAATACATGTTCCAGGCGGCGTTGCGTCAGGCGGACAAGTCTTTCAAGGATCGCCTGTCGGAATCCGGGAACTTGCTGGCGGATGCGTTTGAGCTGCTGTATCCCGAAATGCAGCGTGACCAGATCGAACAACTGGCCGCCGCCGCGAAGCTGTTCGATTGGACCATTCGTAACATTTACATTAAACCCGCTTTGCCATGGCCGACTCCCGAGATGATTGAAGAGCAGGCCTTGATGAGTGATCCCGACACCGGAGCCTGGCCACCGGCGACCGGCACGCCTGGACCGGGTTATACGCGGTATCCCTGGCAGGTCCTCACCTACGCCAAAGGTGATTTTCAGGAGCGGGCACAGATTTTCGTCAAACTATGTCAACAACTGGATATTCCGGCCACCATTCTGGCAGTCGACGCGGAGGAAAATTCGTCTCGACCCTATTTGGAATGGATTTGCGCAGTGGCGATTGGGGAACAGTTGTATCTGTTCGATACGCGGCTGGGCTTGCCTTTGCCAGGCGAGAAACCCGGCACGATTGCCACGCTGGATCAGGTCGTGGCCAATCCCGACTTGTTGCGTGCCCTTGATTTGTCGATCGAGGAGTCGGTGGAGAAGATGGAATATCCTGTCACGGCCGACATGCTGAAAAACCTGACCGCTCTGGTTGTGGCGGAGCCGGAATCGATTGCCAGCCGCATGCTGGCCGTCGAAAACAAACTGACCGGTGACGTGCGATTGAATCTCACGAGGGATATCGATACCGAAGCAGGGCAATTGGGCGCGTTACCCGGCATTGACGAGGTTAAGTTGTGGCATGTGCCGTATTCCACCCAGATGTTTCGCGAGCAAGTGGACCAGGCCCGGATTACCGCGACATACGACCCGAAGATCCGCGCTCGTCTGCAGTGGGTTTTTCTGGAAGAAGACTACATCGACCGCTTTGTCATGTTGCGTACGGCGCGGAACTCGTTCCTCCGCGGAATTTTTCAGAGTGACCGCAACCGTGACGTCCGTAGTGCGTTCTCCTACTACTACGGATTCATGTACACGGACGAGCAGATTCGACAGCTCGATCAGGACCGCAACCTGCAACTAAGACTGGGAATTCTGCAGAGCGTGGGGCAGGACTTCAACGCATGGCGGATGCAACTGGAAGCCATGAAAAACAGCATGGGTCGCGTGCGGGCCGATGCATCGTATTTTATGGCCATGTCCCATTACGAAAACGGATATCCCGATTCGTCACAGAAATGGCTCGATCGTGTCAGTGACTTTGATGACGACGGCCACTGGGCCGAGTACACGCCGTACCATCAGGGCCGGGCTCATGAAGCTTCCGGGAACTACGATGAAGCGGCTGTGTCCTTTGGCGAAGACCAATCGGCCCAGCGTCACGGCTCGCTGATCCGCAAACGCTGGATGGAGCAGTTGAAAAAGGACTCGGCCACGGGCTCGTGATGTTCATTTCTGAGGGCAGCCTGCAGACGCTGCCAGGTGCGTGAAAATACATGGCTTGATTGCTGCGACTGGCCGCTACGGCTGGCGAATTAACCTGGTCTAATCCATCGGTTGCGGACGCGCGTGCCCGCGACTGGCTCGGGCAATCAGCAGTCGTGAGATGAACAGCCTCATAGTGCAAAAGCCTCCCAAAATACTACCGGCGGATCACTTTTTCGCGGTCTTCTCCGAGCTGGATCAAACCAGCGTCCGCCGTTTATTGGGAACCGAATTCGGGTCGATACCGGACCCGTACACCGGGATCCAACTGCGACAGTTCGAGGTCGATTGCCTTGATAAA